>DASZFV010000074.1:0-3083 GCA_035939455.1 Polyangia bacterium | reverse complement strand
TCTGCGCTCGCCGCCGCCTCGGCGCCGACGTCGGCCGCGCCTGTCTGGCTCTCGTTGCTCTCCAGCGCCTTACCGGTCCCGCGGGCCCGCTCCTCGTGTCTCGCGCTACGTCTTGAGGTCGACGTCGTCGGCCGGCGGCTTCTGCGCCGTGAGCGTCGCGATGGGGCCGCTGCCCGTGCTCGGTGACCCGCGCTCGTCGAGCAACGCGAGCGCGACGGCCAGCGCCCGCTTCGTCTTCTCGGTCGTCTTCTCGTCCCCGCGGATGCGCTGGTACGCGCGCACCAGTTGATCCTCGTACTCGGCGACCTTGGCCTCGAGCGCGCCGAGGCGATCGCGGTTTTGCGCGAGCTTCACGTCGCGATCACCGAGCTCGGCCCGCGCGGCGTCGAGATCGGCCTCGAGGCCCGCGAGCCGGCGGTACGACTGCTCGAGCTCTTGCGCGCGTGCCGCGAGCTCGCCCTCGGCCCGAGCGGCGCGCGCGAGCGCGGCGTCGTAGTCGGTGCGGTGCTTCTCGGCGAGCTCGGTCTTCTCCGTGAGGTGCCGGCGCTCGATCTCCGTGACGCGCGCGTGCTGCTCCTCGTCGCGCGCCTGCAGCTCGCTGCGGCGCCGGTTCTCCGCCGCCTCGTGATCGGAGACGCGCCGTGCCTCGTGCTCGGAGACGTCGCGCTGGCGGCGATCCTCGGCGGCGGCCAGCTCCTCCTCGTGGCGGCGGCTGAGCCCCAGGATCTCGTTGCGGTGGTCCCGCTCCTTCTGCTCGGTGAGGGTCTCGTAGGCCTGCCGTTCGGAGGCGAGCTGGGCCGACTGCTCGTCCCGCAGGCTCGCCATGGCCTTCTCGTGCTCCCGCTTGAGCTTGCTCACCTCGGCGGCCAGCCGGTCACCCGACGTCGACTGCTCGTCGAGCAGCCGCCGCTGCAGCGTCTCCGTCTCCGCCTTGTGCGTCGCGTCCAGGCGCGCGAGCTCGGCCTGGTGCGCGGAGTCCTTCGAGGCGTCGGCGAGCGCTCGCTCCTCCGTCAGCTTGGCGAGCTCGGCGCGTTGATGCTCCTCGAGCTCGACGACCTGCGCCTCCATCTCGGCCCGCAGGCGATCGATGTCCGTGCGGGCCCGCGCCTCGTCCTGCACGATCCGCTTCTTGAGCGTGTCCACCTCTTCGTGCGACTTGCGCAGCGCCTCGTGCGCGTCGTCGAGGCGCGCCTTGAGGCCCTTCTCGCGATCGACCGATCTCTCGCGATCGAGGGCCAGCTCCGCGACCTTCTCGTTGGCCGCTACGAGGCTCTTCTCGAAGCCGAGGGTCTTCTCTTCAAGATCGCGGCGCCCACGATCGAGCTCGCGCACCTTGTCGCGATAGTCGAGGATCTCGCGCTCCTTCGCGTCCATGCCGTCGCGAAGGTCGAGGATGTCCTTTTCTTTCTTGTTGATGATCTCGCGCAGGCCGAGGAACTCGCGCTCTTTCGAGAAGGTCGCCGATTGCGTGAACCGCTCGCGCGCCTCCTCAAGCTCCCGGCGCAGCGTGTAGCGCTCGCCCTCGAGCGAGTGAATGCGCGCTGCGAGCTCGGCGGCCCGCGCCTCGAACTCGCGCACCTGGGCCTCGTCCCGCACCACGGGGATGCCCAGCGCGGCGTCGCCGAACCCAGGATCGCCGATCGACGTGATGTCGATGCCGACGTCCTCGGGCGCGGGCGGCGCGCCGATGTGCTCGATGCCCATGGCGTCGACGGTCGCATAGGCATCGGAGCCGACGCGCTCAGGCCCGAGCGTCTCGCCCGTGCGGTAGGCGTCCGGGTCGCTGATCATCGTCGCGTCGCCGTCGGGCGCCCTCGCGTCCTCGGGCAGCGCCTGGTCCTTGCCCACCGCCGTCGTCGCAGTCGCCTGGTCCCAGTTGAGCGCCGAAGGCAGATCGTCGTCCGACCACAAGTTGCGCAGATCGACCATGTCGCCGCCCGCCGTGGGTCCTTCCGGCGAACCGGCCTCGAGCGCTGCGAAGGCCGCCTGCGTCTCGGGATCGAACTTCTCTCCCTCGAACGGCGAGGCCGGTTCACCCTCGGGCGAGACGCGCTGCTCGCGGGTGACCTCGGCGGCGACGGCCGAGGGACCCGAGAAGCCCGTATGGAGACCGGCGAGCCTCTCGTCATTTTCGGACTCCGCGTCGTCCACGTTCCCGATGATGGCGATGTCCTCGTCGTCGGCGATGACGATGTCAGCGTCGTCATCGAGGTTCTGGACGTCCATCTCGTCGGTCCTCTGCTGCCTGGAGCCCAGGCCCACGAGCCCGTCCACCTTGGCCACGAGCTCCGCCCCGTCGAGCGGCTTCAGCAAATACTCGTCGGCGCGCGACTTGAGCTTCCTGTGCTGCTCGAACGTCGCCAGCGTCTCCTCGGAGGAGATGAGCAGGAGCGGAATGTCGCGCAGGATGGGGTTGCGCTTGATCTTGTTGCAGATGGCGTAACCGACCTTGCGCGGCTCGACTGACAGGATCATGAGAGCCGGCTGGTTCGAGCGTGCCCAGTCGATGGCGTCGTCCCCGTTGGGGATGCTCTGGACGGCGAACCCGTACGGCCCGAGGTCGCGACGGATCACGTCCACGGTCGCGCTGTCGGGTTCGATGCACAACAGGATGCGCTCGGCCATCGGGCTCCTCTCCTAGAAGCCGGCCATACTACCAGAACCTCCGCGAAAATACGGCGGAATCCGGCGCCGAAGGCGGGGACCCTCTTAGGCTCTCACCACTCCCCCGAGCGAGCGCGGCTCCGCCGCGGGGAGCGAGCGCCGGGGCCAGGGCCAGGGACCCTCTCAGGGTCCCTGATGATGAGACATCGCGAAATTGGCGGTCACGAGGCGCGTCAACGAGTCCTCGTCGAGGTCCGACGTCACCACGTAGCCGAGGCCACGGTCGTGGTACGCGGCCGTCGAGATGCCGGGGCCCGAGCCGAAGTAAATCTCGCGGCCGTTCACGAAGCGGCGATCCGGCGCCTCTATGGATTCGTCGCGCGGGTCGAACACGAGGTACGCGACGCGGTGGCCGTCATGCCCGCGCGTCACGATGTACGCCGCTGGCCGCTCGCGCACGTTGACGAGTCGTCCGCCCT
>DASZFV010000073.1:0-6635 GCA_035939455.1 Polyangia bacterium | reverse complement strand
GCTTGAGCTCGATGCGCACGTCGACGTCGACGCGATCGACGACGACCGGCTCGAACGGGTTGAACATGAGCTCGGCGAGCGCGCGCAGCCCGTGCGTGCCGCCGAGCAGCCGCCCCGAGATGCCCTCGGTCGAGAAGATCTGGTCCTTGAGCTCGAGCGGCGCGTGGCCGTGCAGCGCGAGCTTGCCGTCGACGCTCGCGACCATGTCGGTGACGTCGGGCTCGGCGTCGGCCACGGCGTTGGCGACGACCATCGACGCCAGCATGGGCGTGAGCCGCCGGTTGCGCGCCACCTCGGCGTGGAAGGCGCGCGTCTTGCCCTCGGGCCCGGTGACGCGCACGTCGACGGGCATCATGGTCGTGCGCCCGTCGAGGTTGCCGATGATGCAGGTCTGGCGATCCTGCACGAGCACGCCGATCTCGTGCAGCGGCGACGACATCTTGAACGACTGCGCGAGGCTGGGCAGGAACGCGTGGATCTCGGCGTCGACGAGCGGCAGGTACGACTCGCCGATGCCGAACATGGGGTGCCCGAACGCCAGCACGGTCGCGCCGTCGATGTAGGTCACGGTGCCGGTGCCCACCATGCTCATGTCGCCGCGCACGAGCTCGACGCCGATGGCCGACCCGGGCTCGACGTGCCCGGCCTCGAGCTTGCCGGGAGTGAGCCGCCGCCCGCCGCCCGCCTGCATGGGCACGAGGCCCACGGGACCGAGCGCCTCGGTGAGCTCCGCTACGGTGCGCGCCGTGAACCCCGACACCGACAGCGGCACGGCCGCCTGCACGAGCCGCCCCTCGCCGCCCAGCGCGCCGCCTACGGGTCGGGCCCCGACCAGCGCGGGCAGACCGCGCGCGCCCGTGTCGCCGGCGCTCGCGGCCAGCTCCATCGGGTCGAGGCGCCGCGGTCGCGCGCGCTCGGCCAGCATGCTCTCGATGGGCGTCACGCCGCCCAGCGGATCCTTGGCGAAGCTCCACGCGTACGCGATGGCGCCCATGAGCTTGCCGTCGACGTAAACGGGGCTGCCGCTCATGCCAGCGACGATCCCCGAGTGCTCGACGCGCGGATCCTCGGCGCGGATCAGGATGACGTCCTCCTTCGGCAGGAACTGCTTGAGGACGGCGACGACGCGCACCTTGAAGGGCTCGGGCTTCGTGCCGCGAAACACGGTGAGCGCCTCCCCGACCATGCCGGGCCGCACGTCAGCGAGCTTGAGCAGCTGCGGCGGCGGTCCCCCCGACACGACGGCGCGCTTGGCGCCCGCGGGCAGCGTGAACGTCAGCACGGGCGCGGCGGTCGTCGGTGCGGGCCACGCGGCGCGCGTCGCGACGCCCGCCACCGAGAGGATCCCTCCGACGACCAACGCAAGGGATCGAAACGAACGGCCACGCACGAAGGTTCGAGGTTAGGGGGGGCTTCCGATGGTGTCAACCGAGGGAGGGGCTCTTGACGGGCGAATTCCCGCGCGTCAGAACACTGACGAGCGCCCGCTTGCACGTCCCATGGGTTGTCGATCTCCGAAGGGCGTTCGTCAGGACGCGCGCTTGCTTGACACCGCGACGCTCGCCCCCAATCATGACGGTGTGCACCCCCGCCATCGCCTCGCGTCCCTGACGGTGGCCGTGGGCATCGCGATCGCGCTGGGCGCCGCGGCGGTCGGCTGCGGACCCAAGAACAGGTTCTGCCCCGACGCGGGGGACGGCATTTGCCGCCCGATCCCGGAAGCGTCCGTGCCCGACACCTACGAGGCGCCCCCGATGGAGATGGGCAGCATCTTCGTCGGCGCCGACGCCGGCGCCGGCTGACGCGCCCTCGCGCAACGGGCGCGGCCGCCGTAAAGTAGAAGCGGTGAAGCGCTTCAAGGCGGTCGTCATCGGCGGCACGGGCTACGGCGGCGCCGAGATGATCCGGCGGCTGCTCATCCACCCCGAGGTGGAGCTGGTGCGCGTCGTCGCCGTGGATCACGTGGGTGAGCCGCTGGGCGCGGTCCACCCGCCCTTGCTGGGCCGCACGCCGCTGCGCTTCGAGAATGTCCCGGCCGCCGAGGCGGCCGCGGGCGCGGACGTCGCGCTGCTGGGCCTGCCCCACAAGGTCAGCGCGCAGCACGCGCCATCGATCCTGAAGACGGGCGCGCGCGTGGTCGACATGTCGGGCGACTTCCGCCTCACCGACGCGGCGGCCTACGCGAAGTACTACGGCGGCGCGCACCCGCACCCCGAACTGCTGGGCGCCTTCGTCTACGGCCTGCCGGAGCTGAACCGCGCGCGCATCGCGGCGGCGCGCGCCGTTGCGTCGCCGGGCTGCTTCGCGACGGCGATTGAGCTCGGGCTGCTGCCGCTCGCGCGCGCCGGAAAGCTGGGCGGAGTCGTGCACGTCGTGGGCATGACGGGCTCCTCGGGCAGCGGCGTCGCGCCGTCGGCTGGCACGCATCACCCCGTGCGCGCCGTGAACCTGAAGACGTATAAGGTGCTCGAGCACCAGCACACGCCGGAGATCGTCGAGACCCTGTTGGCGGCGGGCGCGCGCGGGGTCGAGCTGCGCCTCGTGCCGGTGTCGGCGCCGCTGTCGCGCGGGATCCTGGCGACGGCGTTCGTAGAGGTGGAGGACGGCGAGACGGTGGAGTCGATCGGCGGTTTGTTCGCAGCGGCCTACGAAAAGGAGCCGTTCGTGCGCTTTGTGCGCGAGCGTCTGCCCGAGGTCGCGGCGGTCGCGGGCGCGAACACGGCGGAGGTCGGGTTCACGCTGGGCGAAGGCGACGCGGCGACGGGCAAGCGCACGCTGGCGATCGTGAGCGCGCTCGACAACCTGATCAAAGGCGGCGCGGGCCAGGCCATTCAGAACATGAACTTGATGCTCGGGTTGGACGAGCGGCTGTCGCTGGAAGATCCTGGGCCCTGGCCGTGAGCGCCCCGGCGAGAGTGGTCGTCAAGGTGGGAGGCGACGTTTTGGGAGGGGAGGCGCTGGGGTTGGTCGCGCGCGAGATGGCGCGGGCGCGGGTGGGGCGTCGGATGGTGATCGTGCATGGAGGGGGGCCGCAGGCGACGGAGCTGTCGAGGCGGTTGGGGTTGGAGCCGAAGATCGTGGGCGGACGGCGGGTGACCGATGCAGCCACGCTCGACGTGATGAAGATGGTCGTCGCGGGGAAGCTGAACGTCGATTTGTGCGCGGCGCTGCGCGGCGAGGGCGTGCCCGCGGTGGGCGTGAGCGGCACGAGCGGCGTGATCCGCGCGAAGAAACGCCCGCCGCGCGTGGTCTCCGGCGGCGGCGCGGAGCCGGTGGACTTTGGGTTCGTGGGCGACGTCGAGAGCTTCGACGTGGATTTGCTGGCGGCGCTCGAGCTCGCGGGGTACGTGCCGGTGATTGCGTGCTTGGGAACCGCGGCGGGGGCAGACGTGGCGGGCGGAGTCTTGAACATCAATGCAGACGTCGTCGCGAGCCAGCTCGCGGGCGCGTTGAAGGCGGACACCCTGGTCGCTTGTACAGCCGTCGGCGGGGTTCGGAGGGATCGAGACGATCCGGCGTCGCGGCTGGCGCGGCTCACGGTCGCGGAAGCGCGGGCTGCGATCGCGGCGGGAACGGTGGCCGGTGGCATGATCCCGAAGCTCGAGGAGGCGTTCGCGTCACTCGAGGCGGGGGTTGGCGCGGTGCACATCGTGGGGGCGGGAGAGATTGCCGCGTCGCTGGAGGAGCCGGGGAGCGTGGGGACGTTGTTGGTGGGCTAGAGGGGGCCGGCGCCCGGGACGGGCCGCGCGCCCGTGGTACGCTCGCGCGGCCCGTCCCGCGAGCGAACCCATGCCCTCACCCGACCAACACAACTGGGTCAGCTACTTCAGCGCTATCATGTCGTCCTGCGTCGCCACGATGGCCCTGTGGGTGGCGTCGCGGCAGTCGAAGACGAACATGGCCAAGCTTCGCCTGGACCTCTACGACAAGAGGTTCGCGATCTACGAGAACACGCTCGGGTTCTTTCAGGTGCTGGGCGGCGGGCCCGAATCGCTGCAGACAGACGCCTTCGTCGCGGCGCAGCGGTCGTTCATGAAGTCTTACCGGGAATCGCAGTTCCTGTTCGACGACGACTCGGGGGTGTTCGAGCTCCTCGGCAAGATCAGCGTCGACGCCTACAAGGTCATCACCTCCAAGACGCGCGCCCGCGAAATGCCCGGCGCGCACGCCATCAAGCTCGTCGCGGAGGCGAACGACGTCTACGCGACCATCGACAAGTCCGTAAACGACCTCGAGCGCGCAATCTCACCCTACATCCGCTTCAACAAGGCGCTGATCTAGGGTCAGCCGAGCTCTGGATCGAGCAGCAGGTCGACGCCGCACACCTCTTCGAAGCCGCAGCGCTCCAGGATGGGCCGCGACATAGCGCCCGCGTGCACCGTGAGGGCGGGCTTGCCCATCTCGACGGCGGCGCGCCAGCGCGACGCGACGAGGGCGCGGTAGACGCCGCGGCCCCGAAAGGGGGGGAGCACGGCGCCGCCGGCGCACAGGACGGCCGCCGGTCCGTAGTTGACGAGGCCGAGGCCCGCGACCACTCCGTCGGCGAACGCGATGTGCGTCATCCGCGCGACCCTCGTCTCGTGGTTCCACCCGGCCTGCGCCGTGGCGACCCACTTGGCGATCGCCTCCTCGGTTTCGCCGAGCGCCGTGAGGCCGGCCCGCAGGGCGTCGACGTATTCTTCGTAGCATTGAACGCGCCGCGCTTCGACGCCAGGCGCGGGCGGGGCGACCGGCGGCGGACGTGTCAGCGCCATCGCCGTGTAGTGCGGCTCGAAGGGGGGGCGCGCCGCGGGCATGAAGCCCCGCTCCGCGAGGAGCTTCGCGAGCCCGACGGGCCTCGAGGACGGGCCGACCTGCCACGCGCACGCGACGAAGCCCGATGCGCGCAGGATCGCGCGCACCTCGGCGATCGTCCCGTCGAGCTCGTCCGCCGTCGTGCGCACGCGCGAGGCGCTCGAGTGCGTGGGCGCCGGCGACAGCGCGAGCGAGAAGTTCGGCCGGATGATTCGCCGGCCGGGCAACCAGGGCTCGGGGAGCTCGGGGTCAGGCTCTTCGGCGAACTGCAGGATCGCGTCGGGCGTTCGCACGCGCCCATGATCTCATGCCGACGGGCGGGCTCGCAAGACGCGGTGCTGCGATTCGAGAATCCGGCGCGCGCGCGCCTCAAAGCGTGCACCTCCCGTTGATGCACAGCAGGTTCAGCGTGCACATCGTGCAGCTCGGCCCGCAGTGCGCGCCGTCGGTGTTCGTGTTGTAGCAGGCGCCGCCGCAGGCCGACTGGTTGGCGCCGCAGCAGATGCCCATCGAGCAGTGGCCGGCGCAGGCCTTTCCGCAGCCGCCGCAGTGGTTCGGGTTGCTCGTCGTATCGACGCACGCGCCGCCGCAGTTGACTTGTCCCGTGGGGCAGCACTTGCCCGCCATGCAGGCGCCGCCGGGGCAGTCGACGTCGGCGCAGCACAGGGAGCTCGCGATGCAGGCGCCGTTGCAGAGCTTGAAGCCGGCGTTGCACGTGAAGCCGCACGCGCCGTTGGCGCAGGTGGCCGTCGCGTTCGTGACTGCGGGGCAGGCTGCGCAGCTCGCGCCGCAAGAGTTCACGCTCGTGTTCGAGAGGCAAAGGCCGTTGCAGTCGTGCGTATCCATGGGGCACATGCCCATACAGGCCGTGCCGTTCGCGATGCAGACGTTGGCGCAGAGCTTCTCGCCCATCGGGCAGCTCGCGCCGCAGGTTGTGCCGTCGCACGTGGCCGTGCCGCCCTGCGGGGCCGAGCAGGCCGAGCAGGAGCTGCCGCACGACGCGGGCGAGTTGTCGTCGGAGCAGCCGCCGTTGCAGGCGTGGAAGCCCGCGCCGCACGAAAAGTCGCACAGGTGGTTGGCGCTGCAGGTCTCCGTGCCGTGGGTCACGGCGGGGCATTCGGTCGCCGTGCAGCAGCTCGCCGCCGCGATGCACGTCGTACCACAGCGCTTGTAGCCGTTCGCGCAGGTGAAGTCGCAGGTCGCGCCGTTGCACGTCGCCGCGCCGTTGTCCGGCACGGGGCAGGGATCGCAGCTCGCGCCGCAAGAGTTGACGCTCGCGTTCGAGAGGCACTGGCCGCCGCAGGCGTGCGTCGTCGCGGGGCAGGTCATTGTGCATGGCTGCGTCGACGAGATGCAGGCGCCCGCGCACAGCTGCAGACCCATATTGCACGCGCCGCCGCAAATCTGGCCATCGCACGTGGCCGTGCCGCCGGTGGGCGGCGTGCAGGGCGCGCACGACATGCCGCAGGTGGCGGGCGACTTGTTGTCGACGCACTGGCCATTGCAGACGTGGAAGCCGCTGTTGCACGAGAGGTTGCACGCGTGCGCGGCCGTGCAGGTGCCCGTGCCGCTCGCGGGCGCGCCGCAGTCCGTGCTCGTGCAGCAGCCGCCGGTGGGCACGCAGGTGGCGTCAGGGCAGGCCTTGTAGCCTTCGACACAGGCCGCGCCGCACGCGGTGCCGTCGCAGCTCGCCGTGCCGTTCGTGGGCGTGGCGCACGCCGTGCACGCGCTCGGGCCGCAGCTGTTGGTGCTCGTGTTCGACGAGCACAGGCCGTTGCAGTCGTGCGTCGCCACGGCGCAGAACGCCGTGCACGCCATGGCCTGCGGGATGCAGGTGCCCG
>DASZFV010000072.1:0-7703 GCA_035939455.1 Polyangia bacterium | reverse complement strand
GTAGCGAAAGACGCGCCTCCACCTCCCGATCGAGGTCTACCTCGCGGCCATGAAAGAGCCCGTGCCGCCCAATCCTCGAACCTTCGAGCCGCTCAAGGGGGCATCGGCGGCGACCGCGTTGCGCAATTCTTCCGCGATTTGCTCTGGGCGGCGCGGGCGCTCAAGGTCGCGCGTCACGCAGCGTCGTGGGGCATGCGGAGCTTGAAGCGCCCAGGTCGTGCGCATCTCGGGCGGTTCACTCGCCAGGTTCACAGTCTCCTGGGAGTCCCGCGCCTGATGAGCCTCAAGACCAGCAACAGGGCGACCGCACCAACGAAAGCGACGAAAATCGTCGCGGCCATACCGTGAAACGGCGTCCTGATATGCGCCGTGCGGAAGATCAGTCCGCCCAAGAACGAGCCGACGATACCGATGACGATGTCGCCGGCTATGCCCAGACCGCTGCCCACGACCTTCGAGGCCAGCCAACCCGCGACGAGGCCCACGATCAACCAGACAAGAAAAGTCTCTCCGCTCATCAGTTCCTCCGACGACTAGCATGGGTACGACCCCTCACCTGTGAAAGGGCACGGGGGATATTCGGACCGACCAGCCGCGAACCGAGCATGCAATGCGACATAGCGTCTTACGTGAGCCGTACCCTTGCGGCGCGGACCGGGAGGGACCAAATTACCGTTGTCCCCGGAGGCGATTTACGCCTGCCTAGGTTCGAAATCAGCCGAGCTCGAGGATGGCGCGAAGCGGAATACCGGAAACTCGGGCCCAAAATCACGGCCCGGCGGGACCGCCGCGCGGTGATGCCGCTATAAGGACGCTTCGACGTCTCGGGGTTGCCAGCCGCAATCGAGCGCCCCTGACCCGCGGGGCCGCAGAGACTCGGCCTGGGTCAGTAGCGAAACGTCCACAACGCGTCGACGCCGCCTACGCCCGCGTCGCCGAAGACGCTCTCGAGGATCCAGCGCCGCGTGATGCGGTACTCGACGTGTGCTTCGTTTTCGTTCGCATACTCGCTGGCGCCGAAGACGTGCGCGTACGACAGATAGACGCGATCGCTGATGTACTTGCCGACCTCGACGCGCGTGCCGGTGTCGCCCGTCGCAACGCCATCGCCGTTGACCGCCTTCTGGTTCTCGACGCGCAGCACGTCGAGGCCCACCTCGGGCGCGAGCTCGTCGGCGAGGCGGCTCAACACGGCCGTCGCGACGGCGGTCGCCGGATCGAACGCCTTGCCGTTTGACGGCTGCCCGCCCGGCTGGCCCGTGAGGATGAGGCTCACGACCTGCGCCTGATCGTAGATGGGCGGCTCACTCGTGAGGCGGAGCGACGGCTTCTTCGGCGTTCCTCCCAGCTCGACGATGACGAGCGCGTCGGAATATTGCCGCTGCAGGCGGATGTCGAGCTCGGGATTGAGGTCGGTGCCCCCGTCGAAAGTGACATCGCCGCGCACGAAGTCAAAGCGTTGGCCCTGGATGTTGATGCGTCCGCGACGAATGCGGATGCCGCCCGCGAGCGTGAGCTGACCCGTGTGCGGTCCCGTGGTCGCGCGCCCAGCCTTGAGCGTGCTGTCGACCTCCAGGTCGAGATCCTTGCCGCGCACGTAAATCGAGCCCGTGCGCAATTGGATGTCGACGGCGCGCGGAGGCTTGCGCGTCGCCGCCTCGTCGCGCTTGCGCTGTGCGGCGGCGACCGCCGTCTCGTCGACGAAGCGAACGTCGTCATGCGGGCCGATCTTCTGCAGGGCGCGGCCCGCGCCTGTGGGCGTCTTGGGCAGCCAGACGTCAGCGCGCGGGACTTCGACGCGGCCGTCGATCACGTCTCGCTTGAGCGCCGCCTCGATGGCCAGGTCACCGTCCAGCCGCGCGCCTGTCGCGCCGGCGGCCGCGGCGAGGAAGTGGTGCGCGTGCGCCGTGAACACGGCCCGCTTCACCGAGACTCCTTGGAGCGTCGCCCAGCCCGTGCCCGAGAGCGTACCGTCGCCCGAGCGCATTTCGAGGCGCGTGAGATCGGCGCGTCCGGGCGCGAGCGTCGCGGCGACGCGAATGTCGTGGAACGTGGGCTGGCCGATGACACCGATGCGTCCCTTCTCGATCGTGAGCGTGGCGTTGACCTCGGGCGCGTGCACCGAACCCGACGCCCGCGCCGTGAGCTGCGCGATCCCCGCCGTCTCGCGCAGTGTGGGCACGAGAAGACGCACGAAGCCGAGATCGAGGTCGTGCGCCGCCGAGGATACCGTGACGCGATCACCGCGCGCGCGATCGAGGTGCGCGTTCGCAGTGAGGACGCCGCCCTTCGCCTCCGAAAGCGTGAACGTCGCGTCGGCGCGCGTGGCGTCGGCGTCGGCGTGCAGCGCGACATCCTTGAACGTCACGGCGTCGGCCTTGGCGTTCGCGATCTGTGCGTCGGCCTTGCCCGTGGGGCGCCCGATCGTGCCGTCGACCTCGGCGTGCGCTGTGAGCGCGCCGCTCAACCCCTTCATCTCGTCGACGAAGTCCGTGAGTGACGCGAGTTGGAAGCGCGGGACATCGATGCTGGCGTGCAGCGGCGCCTCGCGCGGATCGGCGCCCGCGAGGAGCCGCCCGAGATCGATGCGCGCGCGCGCGTCGATGTCGAGCACGCCCGCGTTGCGGATGAGCACCGAGCCGCGAACGTGGGTCACGCCAGGCGCCGTGTCGAGCATGAGCGAGCCGCCCAAGCCCGGCACGGTCTTGAGCGTCGAGTCGCGGCCGAGTCCGTGAAGGTTTCGGTAGGTGACGTCGCGCAGGTCGAAGCGCCCCTTGGCGTCGGGATGCTCGATCTCGCCCGTGACTTCGAGCGTGAGGCTCGCGACGCCGCCCGTGACGCCCTGACGCGCGAGCGCCTTCTCGACGATCGGCAGCTCGCCGATGCGCAGCGATCGGGCGTCGAGGTGCAGCGTGACGGCGCCGGTCTTCGCGAGACGTGCCGATCCGCGGCGCGGTACGACGACGGGGATCGCGGCGTCGACATCGAGGCGGGCATCGGTCTGCGGAAGGCGCGCCGCGAGCTTCAGCGTCGCGCGCCGCCTCGTGAGTTCGAGCGAGGCGTCGGCGTCGACGGACGGCAGTCCATCGAACGACGCGCGATGGAGCGTGAGGTGGCCAGTGGCGAGCGGCGCGTGCTCGGCCGCTGCGAGCCGGTAGGTCCCGTCGGTGAGGGCGTCGCCCGTGAAGCGGAACCCTTGGCCGTGAATGGCCGTCGCGTCCCACCGTACGAGCCGGCCCGGTTCGAACCGGATGCGCGTCGGGCGCTGCAGCGTCACGATCTGCCGGTACTGGCGCGTCGCGAAGTCGAGCGAGAACGCGTCGAGCCCGACGTCGACGAGATCGCTCGTTGCGCGGCCATGAGCGCGCATCCCGCCGCGCACGCGCGGTCCCACGATATCGGCGTCGACGTGCAGCGCGCCTCCATCGTCGGAGAGGACGAGCGTCGCGCGATCGACGCGCGGTGCAGCGTCTGACGGCGCGATCGAGCGAGCGGCGATGCGGACATGCGCGCGCGGCGCCGTAGGCGGTCCCCGGAGCGTGCCCGCGATCGAGAGCGCGTCCACGCGCGCGTCGTCGACCCGCAACGCTTTGATGTCTCCGTCGATGCGCGCTGCCATCGAGGGCCAGGTGCCGCTGGCGTGGACGGCGACCCGGCCCGCGCCGCGCACGCGAGTCGGCGCCGCCGGCAGCGGGCCCTCGAGCGTGACGCGCACGTCCGCGCCGTCGACGCGCGGTCCATCACCGCGTCCGTTGCCGACGAGCGTCACGCCGGGCGTCTTGGCCGCGACGCGTGCCACCGTCCACCGCGTGCCCCGCGCCGCGAGCGCGGCGTGCGCCTCGGTGATGACGAACCCCGCGATCTCCGAGCGCGGCACGTCGATGGTCGCCGAGACACTCGAATCCGGCGCGAGCGGCACACCTTGTCCCGCTACTGATGCTTTGATCGAGAGCTGCCCGGCCGGTCCCACCCCAAGCGGCGCCGGATTGATGCCGCTACCGTGCAGTGACAACGCATAGTCGCCGAGCGCGAGCGCGCCAGTCGCGTCGCGCGTCGCGGACGCCGTTCCTTCTACCGAGATGTCGCCGGCGTCAGCCGCTTGCACGGCGAGGTGGTCGAGCTCGAGGCGTGCGATGTGGTCGACGCGCAGCGCGGCCGTGAGCGCGAGGGACGTCAGCTCGATTGGTCGGTCATCGCTGGTCCCGATCGTCGCCGAGCCATCGACCGCGAACCGATCGACGTGGACGCGCCACGACGACGGGGCCGCCGGCTTCTGAGACGCGGGCGCGGCGGTCGGTGGCGCGACGAGCTCCGTGAGGTTCAGCTTGCCATCAGACCCTGCCAACGCCTGCACACGCAGGCCGGTGATGCGCAGCTCGCTCACGGCGAAGACGTGATGAAGCAGCGGCGCCAGTTCGTAGCGCGCGACGAGCGCGTCGGCGTGGACCGCGACGCGGCCCTCGCGATCGCGCACCGTCACGTCGACGAGGCGCAGGCCGTGCAGGTAGTCGCCCTCGATTCGGCCGACTTCGAGGTTCGGGACGACCTTGCGTGCCTCGGCGACGGCGAGCCGCCGCACGCGCTCGCGGCCGTGATCGGTGCGCGCGTAGAGCACGCCGAGGCTCAAGACGGCGAGCCCCGCGAGCAGCGGCCCCGCGATCCCCCACGTGATGACGCCCGCGGCACGGCCCCACCCGCCGGAGTTCGGTTTCGCGGCCGTCATGCTCAGAAAGCCTCCCCTATCGTGATGTGGAACGCGAAGCGCTGTCCCGGGTCAGGATCACCGGGGCCGAGGCGATTGAGGCGCACACCCGCGCCCGCGCGCACGATGCCGATCGCGGTCGTGTACTCGAGCGACAGCCCGCTCGCGACGTGGAGGTTCGCGAGGTCGAGCTGGGAGAACGTCGAGGTGACGTCGCCCGCGTCGACGAAGGGCACGAGGTCGAGCCACGCCTCGCTGATCTTCGTGACGTCGATGCGCACGTCGCCCGAGAACAACACCTCGCCGTCGCCGCCGTAGGGGATGAGCGTGCCGTCGGTGCCGCGCGCCTGCGGCGACAGGCGGCCGAACCCGAAGCCGCGGTGGCTCGACGGGCCGCCCAGCCGAAACCGGCGCGTGATGGGGCTCGCGTCGCCGCCGTAGGGCGTGATCCATCCGAGCAAGCCACGCGCCCCGAGCACGACGCGGTGGCCGACGGGCGCGTACAGGCGCAGCTCTGGGCTGAGCTTCACGTAGTGGAACGCGCCACCGAGCGCGGGGTCGCCCTCCTCGACGTGCATCGACAGGAAGCCACCGAACGTCGGATTGAGGGGGCGGTTGCGCAGGTCGAGCTGCGCGAAGGACTCGACGTAGGCGAGCCGGTACGGGTTCACAAAGCCGTAAAACTGATCGTTCGCGCCGCCGAAGACGTCCTGGTCGACGTTGAAGAAGTCGAGGTACTGCAGGTTCCATGACCCGCCCACGAGCAAGCGATCGTGCAAGAGCGGCCGCTCGACGCCGAGCTGACCGCGCGGTCCGTAATATTGATAGCCCTCGGCGATGCCGAGGTCGTACCCGGCGAGCGCATGGCCCGTGACGCGGCTCCCGAACATGTCGGGCTGCGTGAGCTGGATGTCATTCTCGGCCGCGGGGCCGCTTTGTTGAGGATCGGTCACTGAGGGGATGACGACCCACGCGGGCTGCAGGCGGACGCGGAGCCGGCGCAGGCCGCCCAGAAAGTTGCTGATCGTCCACTCGAAGCGCGCGCGAGCCTCGTCGCGGATGCGCTCGACGCCGAGGCCCGCGCCGACGCGCACCTCGTGTAGCGGCCCGGGCTTGACGTGCACGACGACGTCCGCGACCTCCGTCGGGTCGGGCGGCAGGTCGAGGCGCACCGACGAGAAGACGCCCAGATCGTAGAGCCGCCCCTGCGTCGTCGCGAGATCATGCGGATCGTAGAGCTGGCCCTGCTTCCACGTCACGCGATTGAGCAGCTTCCACGTCGGGATGCCGGCGTTCCCTTCGACGCGCGTGCTGCCCATGTGGACCAGCGGTCCGGGCCGACTCTCGAGGTCGATCCTGGCGACGTGCTTGTCACGATCGATCGCGACGGTGCCCGCGATCGTCCCGTACGCGTAGCCGGCCTCTTTCGCGCGGTCGCTCAGACGTTGTTTGAGCGTGACGTATGACGCGTAGTCGAAACGCCGACCAGTGACGACGTTCCACGAGGAGGCCTCCTTGCGCGCGCGGCGCTCCTCGTCGGGCGGGAAGCCCGCGAACGTCACGTCGCCGATTGTCGTTGGCGAGTTCTCCTGAACGGTGATGACGACGTCGACCTCGCTCGCTCGGCCGCCTACGGGCGTCGCCAGACCGCTCATGACGCGCGCGTCAAAGAATCCGCGATCGGCGTAGAACGCCGTGACGCGCTGGAGATCGAGGTCGAAGGCTGCCTGATCAAACCACTTCTTCGCGGCGAAGGGCCACCAGCCGGTCTTCTGCGTCGCGAGCACGCCCGCAAGCTCGCCGTCGGAGAACGTGTGGTTACCTTCAAAACGCAGGCTATTGACCCACACGCCTGTCGAGAGCGCGTCGTGCGCGCAGCCGACGTTCCCGACGAAGAGCATCGGAATCAGCCTCATGAGCAGATCTCGGGCGCGCCGCACTACCTCTCGCGAAACCCTACGCACGCCTCGCGCCGCCGGAAGCCTGGCCGGGAGTTGGTGCGCAGCTTGAGGGCCACTCCGGGCGGGCGCGCCTGGTCGGGGCCGGATGACGAGTCACGCTGCAAAAGAGGTGATCTTGCGGGCTCGGCGCCGAGCTCTTGAGTCTCATCTCCCTCTCCTGCAAGTCGCTCATTGGTGCGCGCTGGCCGGTCATGACGGCTTTCTTCCGTCTCTCACCTTTGAGCGTGTGGTTTGCTCGTCCTCTCGGCGGAGGCGCGTTCCGCATCGAGCCGTGCCGCTACGGTCGTTGCGATCCGACTCAGCTCCGGAGCCGCGTCGTCCGGCAAGGTCGGCAGCTGGCTGCGGACGCGATCGGCGAACCCCTCGCCGACGCCCGTCCAAGCCAGCGTCTCGCGCGTGCTTTGGGTGAGGGCCGGCGAGTCCGAGACCGGTCGTCCCGCGCGGGCGGCGACGCCCGAGAGATAGACGAGCCAGGCTCCGGGAGCCGGTGTCACGGTAGGATTCACCGTCCTCGGAGGAGGCGGCGTATCGAACACGGTCGTGAGCACGTGTCCCAGAGCGTAAAACTTGAGTTGCTTGGGCAGGTCCCGGGCGATGTCCATTCGGTTCACGGCGACGAGGAGCCCAAGCAAGCGGCGGTCGGCAGTCCCTGGCTGGGGGGTCACCAGCAGCCGCTCGAGGGCGCCATGCTGGGCGAGGATCGCGGCTGCCGCCTTTTCGTCGGCCGTCAGCTTGGTCTCCACAGCGTCAGCGTCGTAGTCGATCTTCACACGATCGGCAGCACGGTGTGCAAGCAAGTTCTCGCGGGCGGCAGCCGCGACGTCGCGGAACAGAGCAACC
Organism: Polyangia bacterium; assembly: GCA_035939455.1. GTDB lineage: Bacteria > Myxococcota_A > Polyangia > Fen-1088 > Fen-1088 > DASZFV01. The sequence goes on along the minus strand of DASZFV010000072.1, from coordinate 200 downwards.
GTTCGATCACGCGTCTCCGCCGGCTCGGTCGCGCGGATCTTGGCTAAGAGATCGTCGATCGATTGCGGGTCGTTCACGCGGATCTGGTCGTAAAGGGGCTGATCGACCCTGCCGTAGATCGAGATAACCAGGTCGCGGCAGCGCGCTTCGTCTCGTGTTATTCCCTCGCTCGCCGACGCCTTCTCGGTGTCGGACCAGGA
>DASZFV010000071.1:0-1632 GCA_035939455.1 Polyangia bacterium | reverse complement strand
CGAAGGGCAAGGGCGAGGGCACGGGCCTCGGCCTGAGCATCTGCGCGCGCATCATCGAGAAGCACGGCGGGACGATGCACGTCGAGAGTGAGCCCGGGCGCACGCGCTTCACGATGCGCCTGCCCGTGGACGGCCCGCCCGCGAGCGCACAACGCGGCTCCTCGGCGATGGACGCCACCGTCGGGGCCATGTTGTCGGCCCCGGGCACGAGCTCGCAGCCCAACCCGCCGCCGGGCGATTCGAGGACTCCCGACCTTCCGCCGCCCGAGGGCTCGCCGTCGTGACCGCGTTGCGCGAGCACATCCTGTGCGTCGACGACGAGGAGGGCATCCTCGCGGCGCTGCGCCAGCAACTCTCGGCGCGCTTCGGCGGCGAGTGCGACATCGCCGTCGCGAAGAACGCGCGCGAGGCGCTCGAGCTCATCGACGATCTCCAGCACGATGGCGAGCAGCTGGCGGTCGTCATCGCCGACCAGATCATGCCCGGCATGAAGGGCGTCGAGTTGCTCGAGGAGGTCCACCGCCGGAGCCCCAAGACCGTGAAGATCTTGCTCACGGGCCAGGCCGGTCTCGACGCCGTGGTGTACGCAATCAACAAGGCGGGGCTCGACCAGTACATCCCCAAGCCGTGGGACGAGCCCGATCTGCGGCTCACGATCCAGAACTTCCTCTCGCGCTTCCGGCTCGAGCGGGAGCGCCTGGAGCTGCTGTCGGAGCTGCGCTCGAAGAACGCCGAGCTCGCGGACCTCAACTCGTCGCTCGAGGAGAAGGTCGCGGCGCGCACGCAGGAGCTCGAGACGCTGAACGCGCGACTGTCGGAGCTGGCCATCACCGACGGCCTCACGGGGTTGCACAACCATCGGCACTTCCGCGAGCGGCTGTCCCTCGAGATGGAGCGCAGCAACCGCACGGGCCTGCCGCTCTCGGTCCTCATGATCGATGTCGACCACTTCAAGATCTACAACGACCGGCACGGCCACCTCGCGGGCGACAACGCGCTCCGCGGCGTCTCGAAGATCCTTCAGCACGGGCGGCGCGCCAACGACATCGTCGCGCGCTACGGCGGCGAGGAGTTCGCCATCATCCTGCTCGACGTCGGCAAGCAGGCGGCGCGCGAGGTGGGCGAGCGCATCTGCGCCCAGGTCGCCGAGTTCCCGTTCGAGTTCGGTGGGGCGCAGCCGCTCGGCAAGCTCACGATCTCGCTCGGCGTGGCCTCGTTCCCCGACGACGGCTCTGAGCCGGCCCTCGTCCTCGCGGCCGCTGATCGCGCGCTCTTCGCCGCCAAGAGCGGCGGCCGCAACACGGTCCGCGTCGCCGGTTCGATCTGACGGGGTCTGGCTCGCCGCCCGCTCGCAGACCCCGGTCCCCCTCGCTCCGCCTGGCAAAGCCAGGCTACGCTCGCCCCCATGAGGATAGGTGTTCTGGGTGGGGGGGCGTGGGGGACCGTGCTGGCGTCGCTCGCGGCGGCGCGCGGCCACGACGTCGCGCTGTGGGAGCTCGATACCGGCGACGCGAAGGCGCTTGCCAGCACGCGCGCGAGCGCGCGCACTGTGCCGGGCTTCCGCTTGCCCGCGTCCGTCACCGTCACGAACAACGTCGGCGCGGCCGTGCGCGGTCGCGAGCTCGTCGTCGT
>DASZFV010000070.1:0-2807 GCA_035939455.1 Polyangia bacterium | reverse complement strand
CGAGCACCTCCCACTCAGTGCGCGCCGCGAGCGGGCCGCGGCCCCCGCCGACGTGCACCCGCCCGCTGCGCCGCCCACCTCGCCCGATGGGCGCGGTCTCCACGCCGCGCTCGGGCGGCGCGCCCGCGACCTCGGCGAGATACGTCTTCGAGCAAGTGGGCGCCCGCAGCGCCGCGCGCAGCTTCTCCCAGGCCCCGAGACGGCGCGCCGCGAGCAGCACGCCGCTCGTCCCGTTGTCGAGGCGGTGCCCGAGCCCGCCCTCGCGCGGATCGGGCGACGCCGCCGCGCACTCTGGGAACCGCGCGACGATGGCGTTGGCCGCCGTGCCGCGCTCGCCCGCGCGCAAGGGGTGCGACGGCACGCCCGCCGGCTTGTCGATGGCGACGAGCGCGTCGTCGACGTACAGCCACGCGACCTTCACCGTCTCGTCGGCCTCGATAGGCGCGCCCGGGCGGGCCTCGGCCGCGTCGTCGATCTCCAGCGTCTGGCCCGCGACGACGCGTTCGCCCTTTCGCACGACGCGACCGTCGAGGCGCACGGCGCCCCCCGCGAGGAGCCGCCGCGCCCCCGCGATGCCCAGGCCCCGCGCCGCCTCCGCCACCACGTGATCGACGCGGCGGCCCGCCCGCGTTTCGTCGACGCGCACCCGCGTCACGTTCGCTACTTCTTCTTGGCCGGTGGCGGAAGCTTGGCCGCCACGGCGCGCGGCTGCGGCTTGGGCGCCGACGTCGCGGGCCTCGCAGTCGGCGCGCCCGGCTTACCGGCGGGCTTCTCGGTCGTCTTGACCGCGACCTTCGTCGGTGTTCCCCGCGCGGGCGCCTTCGCGCCACGCAGCGCGCTCGGCGCGCGCCCGCTGGCGCCCGCGCCGAGGCCCGCAGCGGCGTTCGTCCCCGCCTTGGATCGCCGCTCGGGCGTCAAACCCATCGCCACCTCACGCTGCGGCTCTCCCGTCGGCGAGTAGACGACGATGCGCTGCCCCTCCTGCAGCTCCGTGTTGTACGAAAAGCGGTTGATGCGCGCGAGGTCGCCCGGCGTCAGGCCGTAGCGCCGTCCGACCTTGGCGAGGGTGTCGCCGATCTTGGCCGTCACCGTGAGGCGCTTCTTCCCCCGTCGCGCCGTCTCGAGCTCGAGGAACTCCTCCGAACCGAGCGTCACGACGCGCACCTTGCCCGGATCGAGCAGGAGCACGCCCACGGGATCGAAGTCCTTGCGCACGAAGATCTGCAGGACCATGTGCGGGTGGAGCTTCGCCGTCGGGTCGAGGTTGTTCCAGTCCGTGAGCTCGTCGGCGCGCACGCCGAACGTCTCGGCGATCTCCTCGAGCCCGTCGCCGTCCCGCGTCCGGTAGAACACGCGCTCGCGCCCGTCGTAGGCGAACGAGCGATCGGGGACGGCCACGATGACCGTGTCGTCGTCGGCCTCGGGCGCCTCTGGCGGCCCCGTGGTCTTGCCGGCCTCGGCCTCGCCCTCGCCGGCGGCCTTGCGCCTGTCCCGCGCCGGCGCCTTGGCCGCGAGCCCTCCGCGCTTCGGCACGAGGATGCTCACGCCGGCGCGCAGCTCGCTCGCGTCCTTGACCCCGTTGAGCCGCCGCAGCTCGCGCGCGTTCGTGCCGCGCGCGCGCGCGACGTCTTCCAGCGTCTCTCCGAAGCGAAGCACGATCGTCTCCGAGCGCTCGTTCCCCGCGCGCGCTGACTCGAGGTTCTCCGCGAAGGCCGCCGCCGTTCCCGGAGGCAAGCGCACGCGCGACGGACCGCGATCGGGCGGCGTGCGCTCGCGCACGAGCTCGGGGTTGAGCGCCTGCAGCACCTCGACGTGCGCGCCCGCGGCGCGCGCGATCGCCGCCAGCGTCGTCCCAGGCGGCGCCTCCGCCGTCTCGTAAACGTAGGCCGGGTCCGGCGTGACGTCGCCGAACCCGAAGGCCTTGGCGTTCGTCGCCACGATGGCCGCCGCGAGGATCTTCGGCACGTAGATGCTCGACTCCCAGGGCAGGCCCGCCTCGTGGCGCACGAGCTCCCAGAAGTCGTTCGTGTTGTAGGCTGTGATCGACTTGAGGACAGCGCCGTACCCGGCGTTGTAGGCCGCGAACACGAGCGGCCACGAGCCGAAGCGGACGTAGAGATCCTTGAGGTAGCGGGCCGCCGCGTCGGCGGCCCGCTCCGGATCGCAGCGCGCGTCGAGCCAATAGCTGACCTCGAGCCCGTACGCGCGCGCCGCGCCCGGCATGAACTGCCAGACGCCGCCCGCCCCGACGTGCGAGCGCGCCCCCGTGTCGAAGCCGCTCTCGATCATGGCGACGTAGAGCAACGCGTTGGGCAAGCCGTGACGCTCGAGCGTCTTTTCGAACAGCGCGCGAAACCGGCCGGCGCGGCGGAGCCAGTTCGCCATGATGAGCCGGCCCTTGGGATCGTTCTTGAAGAACTCCAGGTAGCGCAGCACGAGAGGATCCCAGCGCACGGGCAGGTCGGGGAGCACGAGCGCGCGCAGCCATTCCGAGTCGGGCGGCGCGGGGTCGGCGCTCGGCCGCGCAGGTCGCGCCTCCGTGCGCAGCTCGGGCGCGACGTCTCCGCTGCCGCCCCAATGTCCGGGCAACGGAACGTCGCCGCCGCCCGCCGGCGGCGAGGGATCGAAGGCGCCGCTGCGCGGGAAGGCTTGCTCCTCGAAGCGGCGCAGCTCGCGCAGCTCGGGACTCTCGGGCGTCGCGCTCCCATCGTCGACGGGCGCGCCCCGCACGGCACGCCGCTCGGACAAGCTCTCCTCGACGGGCAGCGTCTGCCCCTTGCCGGGCGGGGGACGCCGCGCGACGGGCG
>DASZFV010000069.1:0-3706 GCA_035939455.1 Polyangia bacterium | reverse complement strand
CAATTCTTCGTAGCTGCCGTACGCCCGGGGCACGCCGGCCGATGCGGCCGCTCGCTGCGCCTTGGCGAGGGACCGGGAGGCGAGCGCGCGAAGGTCGACCAGCGGCGCTTGCCGGGTCGCGGGGAGGGCCGCCATGAGGGCGAAGTGGCTGGCGCCGAGAACGCCCCAGCGAACGGGCGGGACGCGCGCGGTATCTTGGTCGTTCATGGCCGTCATATTAAGTGGGAATTGAGCCATAAAGAATGGCCGAGCACCTAGAGATCGTGCCGATGTCGCAAACCGGGATGCCGTTTCGAGGAGGACAGTCATGGAGCGGACGCAGCGACTGATTTGTGTCGGAGCCGCGCTGGTCGGGGTGCTCGGGGCCGAGGGCTGCAAGTTCATGGCGGGCGTGAAGGACGACACCGGCGGCAGCTCCGGCGGGAGCGGAGGAGTCATCAGCGTGATGACAGGCGGAGCGGGGACGACGGGCGCGGCAGGGACGACGGGCGCGGCCGGGACGCCAGGCGGGGCCGGGACGACTGGCGCCGCGGGCGTGGGGTCGGCCCTGCCCGCCAAGACGTGCACCAACCTGCAGTGCCAGCAGTCCACCTGCACGTCGGGCAGTTGCGCCGTGCCCGCCTGCCCGGGTGGGGCCCGGACGACCGTCAGCGGCAAGATCTTCGACCCGGCCGGCACGACGCCGCTCTACAACGTCACCGTCTTCGTGCCCAACGCGCCCCTCGACGACATCAAGGACGGCCCCAGCTGCGACCCGTGCGATCCGGTGACGGGCACGTCGCTGCTCTCCGGACAACCCATCGTCGTGGCCAAGACGGACGTCACGGGCACGTTCCACCTCGGGATGACGGGGTCCGCGGACGTCCCCGCGGGCACCGACGTCCCGCTCGTCATTCAGGTGGGCAAGTGGCGGCGCCAGGTCACGATCCCAACCGTCACGGCGTGCGTCGACAATCCCCTGACCGACATGGACAAGTCGCGCCTGCCGCGCAATCAGGCCGAGGGGCATATCCCGAAGACGGCGCTCACGACGGGCGAGAGAGACGCCATGGAGTGCCTGCTGCGCAAGATCGGGATCGCCGACGAGGAGTTCACGCCCGAGGCGGGGACCGGGCGCGTGAACTTGTACGCGGGCGGCAACGGCGCGAGCGCGTACGGCATGTCCCCGGGCGGCACGGTCCTCAACGGGGGCGCCTCGTTCACGCCGGCGAACCCCTGGTGGGACAGCCTCGATAACTTAAAAAAGTACGACATCATCCTGCACTCCTGCGACGGCGCGAGCTATAGCGCCGGCATTGACCCCGTGTTCCCCAAGAGCCTGGCCGCGCGCCAGGCCCTCAATGACTTCGCCGACCTGGGCGGCCGCGTGTTCGCGTCGCACTGGCACGCCTACTGGTTCGAGAACGGCACCGACGCCTTCAAGTCGATCGGAACCTTCGATCACGAGGCGGGGCTGCCCAATCCTTACGACGCCACGATCGATCAGACGTTCGACACGGGCAAGGCGCTCGCGCAGTGGATGCTCAACGTGGGCGGGTCGACCACGCTCGGCGTCGTGTCGATTGCCCAGGACGCCAGCGCGCGTCTCGTCGCCTCGGCCGCGGGGGGCATCGTCTCGCAGCGCTGGATCTACGGATCGGACCTCGCGCCGCCCGCCGTCCAGTTCCTGAGCGCGACGACGCCGATCCCGGGCGGCACCTGCGGGCGCGCCGTCATCAGCGACCTGCACGTCAGCGCGGGCACGGGCGTGGATACCGACCTGCCCGGACAGGCGTTCCCCACCGGCTGCGTGACGACGACCATGTCCCCGCGCGAGCAGGTTCTCGAGTTCATGCTCTTCGACATCGCGTCCTGCGTGCAGCGGATCATCCCATGAAGACCTGATTCCGCCAGCGCCTGCCCAGCCACTCCGTGGCCGCTCGGTCACGCCGCGGAGCGGCGCGATCGCAGCCTGACGGTTTACAGCAGGCCGCCTCGTCCGGTAAATGGAGTGACGAGCGGCCGTTGATCTTGGGTGCGGCGTCCTGGCACTTGATCCCCGGCGGTCGCTCTAGGTAGGGGGGGAAGTCATGAAGCTCGAGACCACCTGGGGACGGGACGGCTGTGACTACACGGTCGTGAGCCGCGCGCTCGACGAGCTGGAGACAGCGCTTGGGCTGGCGCCCGACATGGTCTTCTTGCACGGGGCCGAGCGCTGCAATGCGCGCGGCGTCGCCGAGATCGTCGCGGCGCGCTGGCCGAACGCCCGGCTCCACGGGGGCAGCTCCTGTCTGGGCGTCATGACGCGCGGGCGGTTCGAGGCGAGCCCGTCGAGCTTCGGCCTGCTGGGCATCGTCGATCGCAAGGGAGCCTATGGCGTGGGCCACGTCGTGCTCGCCGCGCGGCCGCGCGAGGAGATCAAGGAGGCGCTGGCCATGGCGCTCGAGCAGGCCGGTCGCCCCGGCGAGGTGCCTTCGTTCGTCCTGCTCACGGCGCCTCCGGGCTGGGAGGAGGAGCTCCTGCTCGGGATCGCGGACGTCGTCGGCGCGCACGTTCCCGTGGCGGGCGGCAGCGCGGGCGACGAGGCCGTCACGGGCCACTGGTGGCAGGCGGCGAACCAGAGCGTCGGACACGACCTGGCCGTCGTCACCGTGCTGTTTCCCAGCGGCTCCATCGTCTCGTCGTTCCAGAGCGGGTACGAGGTGACGCGGCTGAGCGGGAAGATCACGCGCGCGAGCGGGCGCCAGCTCCACGAGATCGACGGCCGGCCCGCCGCCCGCGTCTACGACGAGTGGACCGAGGGCGCGATCGCCGAGATCGTCGCGGGCGGGGGCAAGATTCCGCAGAAGACCTCCGCGTTGCACCCGCTCGGCCGCCGCGCCGGCACGTCGGCCGGCGCCGTCGAGTTCGTGCTCTCGTTCCTCGACACCGTCCTGCCCGACGGCACGCTGACGCTGTTCACGGAGGTCCGGGAGGGCGAGCGCGTCTGGGCCATGCGGGGGACGGACGACAGCGTCATCGGGCGCGCCGGGAGGGTCGCGCGGGCCTCCATCGACGCGATCTCGCAAGAGCGCAGCGCCGGGCGCCTCATGGGCGCGCTCGTCATGTTTTGCGCGGCGTCGGCCGTCAACGTCCGCGAGCGCATGCCGGAGGTGGTCGCGGGCCTCGACGTCACGCTTGGCAGCTGTCCCTACCTCGGCGCGTTCACCTTCGGCGAGCAGGGACGCTTCCTGGCCGGCGGCAACCGTCACGGCAACATGATGATCTCGGTGGTTCTGTTCGTCGGCGAGGGATCCTAGTGCTGGACCGGCTGGACACCGTCGAGCGGCTGCACGAGGCGCTCATCAGCCTCGAGCGCAGCCGGCGCCGCGAGGGTGAGCTGCGGGCCGTCGAGGCGAGCCGGGTCGACGTCGTCCGCGCGCTGGCGCTCGCGCAGCACCGACACGAGACGTTCGACTCGTTGCTCGAGGCCCTGCGGGAGGTGCTGCCCTTCGAGGAGGCCGTCATCCTCGTGCGCGCGGAGGACGGGACCTTCAGGCCGGTCGCGTGTACGTGCGCGTGGCTGTCCGCGCTGCGCCTGCGCTCGGGGCCGATGCTCGCGCGCGTCGTGCGCGGCGAGATCGTCGTCGCGTTCGACGCGGGCCTGATCCCCGAGTGGCGCGCGCAGGCGCCCGACGTCCGCGCGCGCTCGCGCAGCGTCATCCACATGCCCCTGCGCGCCGGCGAC
>DASZFV010000068.1:0-4085 GCA_035939455.1 Polyangia bacterium | reverse complement strand
ACACCGCGCGCGCCGCGGGCGCCGTGGGCGCGAAGCTCACGGGCGCGGGCGGTGGCGGCGCCGTCATCGCGCTCGCGCCCGGGCATGAGCGCGATGTCCTCGCGCGCTGGCGGGCCGCCGGCTTCGACGGCTTCACGGCCGAGATCGCCGCCACGGAGCCGTCCTCGGCGGTCGTCTCGAGGGTCCCGCGATGAGCGACGGGCGCGCCGCGACGGCCGTCGCGGGCACGAACATCGCGCTCGTGAAGTACTGGGGCAAGCGGGACGCCGCCCTCAACCTGCCGGCGGCAGGCAGCCTCTCGCTCACGCTCGAAGGCCTCGGCACGCGCACGACGGTGAGCTTCTCCGACGCGCTCGCCGCCGACCGACTCACGCTCGACGGCGCCCCCGCCGACCCGCGCGCGACGGCGCGCGCCGCCGCGTTCCTCGATCGCGTCCGCGCGCGCGCCGGCCTGCGCGCGCGCGCCGAGGTCACAAGCGACAACGACATGCCGACGGCGTCCGGCCTCGCCTCCTCGGCGTCCGGCTTCGCGGCGCTTGCCGTCGCCGCGACCCGCGCCGCGGGGCTCGCCGCCTCACCCGCCGAGCTATCGGAGCTAGCGCGGCTCGGCTCGGGCTCAGCGGCGCGCTCGATCTTCGGCGGCTTCGTCGAGATGGCGCGCGGCGAGCGGGCCGACGGACGAGACGCGATCGCGGCGCCGGTCGCCGGCGGCGACGCCTGGCACGACCTGCGGCTCGTCGTCGCCGTCGCGAGCGAGGCGGCCAAGTCGATCGGCTCGACCGAGGCCATGGAGCGCACGGCGCGCACGTCGCCGTACTACCCGGCGTGGATCGCCAGCGTGAGGGCCGACCTCGCCGAAGCACGCGCCGCCATCGCGGCCCGGGATCTGCGGCGCCTGGGGGCCGTCGCGGAGCGCAGCGCGCTGCGGATGCACGCCTCCGCCCTCGCGGCGGAGCCCGGCATCCTCTACTGGACGCCCGCGACGCTGGCGGCGCTGGCGACGGTGAGCGGCCTGCGCGCGGCGGGCGTCGCCGCCTTCTTCACGATCGACGCCGGGCCGCACGTCAAGGTGCTCTGCGCCGCCGCCGACGCGCCGGGCGTCGCCGAGGCCCTCTTACGGACGCCGGGCGTTTTACGTACAGTGGTCGCCGCGCCCGGGAGAGGGGCGCACATCGTGGAGGCGGGTTGAAAACCTTGCAGGGGGAACCGATGGTGACGGCGCCGGGCAAGCTGGTCTTGCTCGGCGAGTACGCCGTGCTCGACGGCTTCCCGGCGATCGTCGCGGCCGTGAACCGGCGCGCGTCCGGTCAGTACGTGCCTGGCCGCTCGCCCGAGTCGGCGCTCGTCGACATCGCGGTGCGCCACGCCGGGGAGGCCCTCGGTCCCAACCGTTCCGCGCTGCCGCGCGGCTCCGTGCTCGTCGACACGGCGGCGTTCTCTCTCAACGGCACGAAGATGGGCATCGGGTCGTCCGCGGCGACGGCGGCCGTCACCGTGGGCGCCGTCCTCGAGATGGCCGGCCTCTCGGTGCGGACCAGCACCGATCTCATCTTTGGCGTCGCGCTCGCCGCGCACCGCGAGGCGCAAGGCGGCTTCGGCTCGGGCGCCGACGTCGCCGCCGCGGTTTATGGCGGCATGCTGCACTACACGCGCCCCGCCCGCGGCGCCGCGGAGGTGCGACGCCTGCCGCCGCTCGCGGGCGTGGAGCTGGTCGTCTTCGCGACCGGCACGCCCAGCTCGACCGTCGACTGCCTGAAAGCGGTGGCCGCCTTCGCGCAGGCCAGCCCGGACGCGCACCGCGAGCTCCTGCCCCCCCTCGCGGAAGCGGTGACGCTCTTCGAAGCGGGCCTGTTCGCGCGCGACGCCGCCGAGATCGTCGCGGCGATCGGCGCGGCGCACCTCGGCATGGAGCGGTTGGGGCAGGCCGCCGGCGTCCCGATCGTGACGCCGCTCCTCGCGCACGCCGCGCTGCTCGCCGCCGAGGTGGGCGGGGCCGCCAAGCCATCGGGCGCGGGTGGGGGCGACGTGGGCGTGGCCTTCCTTCCCGACCCCGAGGCGGCCGACGAGTTCCGCGTTCGCGCGCGCGACGTGGGGCTTGGCATACTGGACCTATTCGTGGACCCTACGGGCATCTCACGCACCTAATCACGCTCGTCGAAAGAGGCCGTCGCATGTCACCAACGTCGAAGGAAGAAACGCTCGCCAGCGGCTCGCGTATTCCAGGCTTCTATCGCCTGACCGTCGCCGAGCGGCGCCACGCCCTGCGCCTGCGCACGGACCTCTCCGACGAGGACCTCGCGACGTGGGAGGACGGCGGCCTCGACACGTCGACGGCCGACGAGGTCGTCGAAAACGTCGTGGGCGTGTACGCGCTGCCGCTCGGCGTCGCGCTCAACTTCCGCGTCAACGGCCAGGATTTTCTCGTGCCCATGGCGGTCGAGGAGCCGTCGGTGATCGCGGCGGCGTCGAACGCCGCCAAGATGGTGCGGGCGGGCGGCGGCTTCTCGGCCGACGCCGACCCGCCCGTCATGACGGCGCAGATCGAGATCGTGGGCGTGAGCGACCCAAACGACGCGCGCGCCCGCGTCGAGGCCGCCGCCGAGGAGCTGCTGGGGCTCGCGCACGCGGCGCTGCCCCGTCTCGCGGCGCGCGGCGGCGGCGCGCGCGCGCTCGAGGTGCGCGCCCTCCCCGGCCGCGTCATCGTGCACGTCCACATCGACTGCCGAGACGCCATGGGGGCCAACATGGTGAACACGGTCGCCGAGGCCCTCGCCGAGCGCGTCGCGGGGCTCGCACGGGGGCGCGGCGGCCTGCGCATCCTCACGAACCTTTGCGACCGTCGGTGCGTGCGCGTTCGCGCGCGCGTGCCCGCGGCGGTCCTCGCGACGGCGGGCATGGACGGCGAGGCCGTGCGCGACGGCATCGTCGCCGCGTCGTGCTTCGCCGAGGACGATCCCTACCGCGCCGCCACCCACAACAAGGGAATCATGAACGGCGTCGACGCGGTCGTCATCGCGACGGGCAACGACTGGCGCGGCGTCGAGGCGGGCGCGCACGCCTTCGCGGCTACGACCGGACGCTACCGTCCGCTCGCGACCTGGCGCCGAGACGGTGGCGCGGCCGGCGATCTCTTGGGCACGCTCGAGATGCCCATGGCCGTGGGGACCGTGGGCGGCACCCTGCTGGCGCACGCCGGCGCGCGTCTCGCCCAGCGCCTGCTCGGCGTGACCTCGGCCACGACGCTGGGCATGGTCATCGGCGCGGCCGGGCTCGCGTCGAACCTCGCGGCGTTGCGCGCGCTCGCGACCGAGGGCATCCAGCGCGGACACATGGCGCTGCACAAGCGCTCCGTCGCGGCGGCGACGCGCGCCGCCGCCGCGCGTGCCCTGGCCGAACGCGCCGCGGCGAAGCGCGTCGAGCGTCCCAAGCCGAACGGCCCCGGCGTGCTAAAAGGGACCGCGCCATGATTCGTCAAGTGCTGCGCGACGGTCGAGACGCGGGATCGGGGGACGCCTCGCGAAAACCCGGAAAGCCGGTCATCTCGGTCGCCCGCCCGCCCGTGCCGTGGCTCGACCCGCCCGCCGGACCGTGGACCGTCCAGCGCGCCTACCAGTACTGCGAAGAGTTCGCGCGCGCGCACACCGAGAGCTTCCCGGTGGCTTCACGCTTCGTGCCCGCCCGGATTCGCCCGCACCTCGTCGCGCTGTACGCGTTCGCGCGCAGCGCCGACGACTTCGCCGACGAGCCGCAATACGAGGGCCGCCGCATCGAGGCGCTCGACCGCTGGGAGGACGAGCTCGGGCGCGCCTGCCACGGCGAGGCCACACACCCGGTGTTCATCGCGCTCGCCGACACGATCGAGCAGCGCGACCTCCCGATCCCGCCGCTCGAGGACATGCTCTCCGCCTTCCGCGCCGACCTCGGGGTTCGGCGTTACGCGACGTTTTCGTCGCTGCGCGCGTACACGTCGCGCTCGGCGGATCCCGTGGGGCGCCTCTTGCTGCCGCTCTTCGGCTACCGGCAGCCCGAGCTCGTTCGCTACGCCGACGAGATCTCGACGGCGCTCCAGCTCACGAACTTCTGGC
>DASZFV010000067.1:0-10238 GCA_035939455.1 Polyangia bacterium | reverse complement strand
CCGCGTCGGCGTCGGCACGACCATCAAGAACAGCCTGCTCATCGGCGCCGACCACTACGAGACGCTCGCCGAGATGAACGCCAGCGTGACGCGCGGCGTGCCGCCCCTCGGCATCGGCTCGGAGTCCGTCATCGAGAACGCAATCATCGACAAGAACGCGCGCATCGGGCGCGGCGTCCGGCTCGTCAACGAAAAGGGCGTCAGGGAAATGGACGCCGAGGGCTACTACGTCCGCGAGGGCCTCATCATCGTCCCGAAAAACGGCATCGTCCACGACGGCATGATTGTCTAGTCGGGAGCGGCGGGTGAGGGCCCCCACCCTTCTCCTCCCGTGCCCAACACGGGGGCTCCGCCAAGCGCAGCTCGCCTACGCCCGTGTCGCTTATACTTGTGGGGGCCGCACATGACGACCGCCGCTCACGCTCTACAGCCCGGCAGCGGGCTCACGACGACGAAGGCCGGGTTCATCGAGCAGGCTCGCGCGCACGGCGACATCTATATCCACCAGCCGTACGAGCTCTACTCGCCCGAGAACCACGCCACCTGGAGCCGTCTGCTCGCGCGCATGCACGATCGGTGGGAGCGGTTCGCGAACCACCGCTACCTGCAGGGCCTCGAGACGCTGCATCTGCCGGCCGATCGCGTGCCGCGCCTCGAGGACGTCAACCGCTTCATGAAGCCGCTCACGGGCTTCGTCGCGCGGCCCGTGAGCGGCTACGTGCCGTCCTACGTCTTCTTCGACTGCCTGCGCCGCCGCGAGTTCCCGACGACGGTGACGATCCGCGATGGCGCGCACCTCGAGTACCTGCCCGAGCCCGACATCTTCCACGACGTCGCGGGCCACGTGCCCATGCACACCGACCGGGCCTTCGCCGACGCGCTCGTGCGCTTCGGCGAGTGCGCGGCGGCCGCCGCCGAGATCGCCTCGCGCATCTCCGACGAGCACGAAAAGCTGCGCCGCCTCACGAGCAACATCCGCGCGATGTCGCGCTTCTTCTGGTTCTCGATCGAGTTCGGCCTCATGCGCGCGCCGGGCGACGGCGCCCTCAAGGCCTACGGCAGTGGGCTGCTCTCGTCGTTCGGCGAGCTCGCCCACTCCATCGAGAGCCCCGACGTCGCGCGCGAGCCCTTCTCGATCGAGCGCGTCGTCAACCAGCCCTTCGAGATCGACCACTATCAGCCGCTGCTCTTCGTCGTCGACGGGTTCGAGCACCTCTATGCGCTCGCCGACGAGCTCGAGGACTGGATCGTGCAGGGCCGCCTCGACGACGTCGCGGGCGGCGAGCCCAGCGTGAGCGAGAGCGACCTGCGCAGCTTCCTCGAACCGGCCACGGTATAGTGCCGCCCACGAGCCGACCGATCGACCGATTTAGGAGCGCCATGCGTCCTCGCCGACTCCGCCTCGCCTCGTTCCTCGCCGTCGCCACCACGGGAGCCCTGTGTGCCGCATGCGGCGCGACGACGGATCCGGCCGCCAGGGCCGACCTCGAGCGACACCTCGCGCAGCTCCCCACGTCCGAGGAGACTTTTCCTCCGTCGGAGACGTTCCTGCCCATGGCCTTCGTCGTCGGGCAGTGGACCGAGCACCGCCTCACCGACGACAAGGGCCGCTCCTCGCTCGTGACGTACAAGCTCGTCGGCCAGGAGAGCGGGGGCTATTGGCTGGAGATCGTCACGGAGACCTATCAGGGTCGGGAGGCCGCGAAGCTGCTCGTCGCGATGCTCTCCGGCCGCGACCCGGCCGGGATGGAGATCCGCGCCCTCAGGGTCAAGAAGGGGCGCGGCGCGCCCGTCGACGTCGATCCCGGCGCCGTGCTCGAAGCCCGCGTGCGATACCGCGCCTCGCTCGACCTGCTCGCGATGTCGGTCGAGGGCCAGGAGAAGGACGACGTGCGCGTCCCCGCCGGTCACTTCATCGGCTGCTTCAGCGTTCAGACGCCGGGGCCGTGGGGCCCCTGGCAGACGCCCAGCGTCGTTTGCTCCCACCCGTCGGTGCCGCTGTCGGGCGTCGTGCGCGCCGCACCCGTCGGCAAGACCGGCCTCATCGAGCTCGTGGGCTTCGGCGTCATGGGCGCCGAGTCAGAGCTCTAGAGTCAGGGCGCTTCGTCGCCCTCTTTTTCGCCCTTGCCGAGAGCCGGCTTCTCGAAGAGCGGGCGGTGTTTCGCCGAGCAGCCGCTGCGGAAGTTCGCGGCGTTGAACTTGTAGACGATGCGGCCGCGATCGTCAGTCGTCTCGATGACGAGCGTGAGCGTCGGCTTGCCCTCGCGCTTGTTCGTGCAGTACGAGAACAGGTAGCGGGCGTTGGCGGCGGCGTCGAGCTTCTTGCCGATCGCGACGAGGCCCTTTGTGAAGTCCTTGGGCTCGTCCGAGATGAAGAGGCCGTGCGGGCCCGCGAGCGGCTCGAGCGCGGGCCGGTTGGTCTTGGGACCGAAGGCGACAATCTGCACGTCGACGGGCGTCTGGGCGACGCGCTTCTTGACCGTGTCGAGCGGCACCTTCTTCGCGATGTCGACGCGGTCCGTGACGACGACGAGCGTCGCGTAGCGGAACGGCGCCGTCGCCGTGTCGAGCTGCTTCTCGAGCTCGTCGAGGCCTTGCACGATCGCGCCGTGCAGGTTGCCGTTGCGGTTGCGCGGGCGAAAATGGCGAATCGACTCGAGCGCGGCCTTCTCGCCCGAGGCGCCGAACCCGAGCATGGGCACGATCTCGTCCTCGCCGTCGAAGACGCTGACGGCCGCCTCGCCGGTTTTCTCGACGGTCGAGACCAGGTGTCCCACGGCGGTCACGATGTCGGGAAAGTCCTCGCCGTCGACGTAAGGGCCGCTCACGTCGAGCAGCACGAGCAGGTACTCGGCCTCGACGGGCCTCGTCTCGAGCAAGGCGCGCTTGGCCTTCTTCTCCGAGACGAGCTTGTTGTTCTCGTAGATCTTGAAGTTCGGCGTGTCGAGATCGGTGACGGGCGCGCCGTCCTTCGTATACACGCTGAAGTAGGCGGCCACGTTCCCGGGCGGCTGAGCCACCATGGAGATCCGCTTGACGCGGAGGTTCCCTCCGCCGCCGGGCCCGTCGGCGCAACCGCTCGCCGCCAGCGCGACCAATGTGGACAGCAGAGCCAGCGCGAATGGCGCCGAGGCAGCGTTACGCTCTACTCTAGACACGTCGGCGAGGGGACGAAAACGTTCGCACTTTCCGTTCGCTTGTTCCTTCACGGCCCCGAAATATACACCGCGCGGCCGCCCAGAAAAGCGCGCCGCGGACGCTCTCGAAAGTGCGAAAAAGGCCCTCCCGCACGGCGCAGCCCGAAAGATTCACGAATTCTCGATTGCGGCGGCGAGGGCCGCCGGGGAGAAGCCCAGCTTGAGCGCGAGCCCTCGCAGCGTCGGTGAGGACTTCCCGTCCCCGAGGCGCGCCCAGACGAGCTCCTCGAGCTCGCGGCGGTCCGGGCCTCCGGGCGGCAGGTCGGCGGCCTCGACGAGATCGCTCGCGATGTGCACGGCTTCGTCCGAGAGCGGGGCCGCGCCCGGCGCGCGCGAGCCCGGCGCGAGCAGTCGCACGATGACGCGCGTGAGCAGGGCCCGGCGCGCGACGCCCACGGGCGTCTCCCGATCGGGCGGCATGTCGCGCGCCGCGACGCGAATGAGCCGCGCGACCTCGAGGTTGCCGGCCTCGGCCGCGAGGGCAGGCAGCGCCTCCATGACGATGGCGCTGCGCGCGTCGTCGCCGAGCTCGGCGAGCGTCATGCGCTCGTCTCCGACGCGGACCTCGAAGGTCGGCCCGGGGCGCACGCGCGACGTGGCCTGAACGTCGGCCTCGTCGCGGCGCCCGGTGCGGCGGTTGCGCGCGCGCGCCCGCCCCACGAGCACACCGGGCGATGACGGCCGCGGCGCGAGCGCGACCTCGTAGCCGGGCGCGGACGGCGCGCCCCCCGTCACGAGGACGCCGAGCGCGGCGCGGCCCATGGCGCGCGCGGGTGTCACGCGATCACCCGTGACGCGGCGGAAGACGTCGGCCCCCGTGCCGTCCTCGACGCGGTTGCTGTGGCCCTCGGCGAGCGCCGCGAGGACGTCGGGCGTGGGCGGCGCGCCGCCGGCCTGCCCGAATAGATCGAGCGCGTGCGCCGCCATGCGAATGACCAGCGACCCTTCGAGGCCGGCGATGTCGTCGAAGAACCAGCCGCAGCTCGCGTACATGAGCAGCGTCGCCCGCTGTAGCTCGAGCAGCAGGCGCGCCCGGTCGCGCGCCGCCTCCCCGCCCGCGCGCAGCGCCTCGGTCCCGAAGACGGCGAGCGCCGCATCGCGTGCGGCGATCGACGCATCGACGACCTCGCCGTAGGCGTCGCGCGCGCCCCACGGGTCGACGAGCAGCTCGGACGCGGCCTCCTCGTAGAAGTCCGCGGCCGCATCGCGCACGAGGTCGAGCGCCTCGCGCAGCGGCCCGCGCCAGCCCTGGTTCCAGCCCTGCGCCGTGTTGAAGTTACAGCCGCAGTCGCGCTGCCAGCGGCCGAGGCCGTGCGCGCAGCTCCAGGCCGTGCCCTCGCCGCCCGGTCCCGGTGCAAGCTCGAGCTCCCAGGTCGGCGGGTGCCGCGCGATGTGGGCGGCAAGGTTCGTGACCTCGATGTCCCGCTGCGCCGCCTCGGCGTACGTCGCGTACGCGAGCGTCAGATCGGCGAACTTCTTGTGGTGTCCCCAAAGCTCCCCGTCGGAGGCGCACAGGACCAGGCGCGGCTCGCTCGCGGACGAGCGCGCCGCCGAGGCCTCGACGGCCTTGAGGAAGGCGCCCGAGTTCCCCGATTCGTCGCCGAAGGCGACGGCGCGCGAAAGGGGGCCGTCGAACACGCCGATGGCGATGCGGCGCCCGGAGCCATCGCGGTGCGACCAAAAGTAGGCGCGCCCCGTGTCGACGGTGTCGCGGTCGACCTTCTCGAACGTCGCGCCACCCGGCTTGCGCACCGCCGCGATCTGCTCGGGCGCTAGGATCGTGAACGTCACGCCGAGGTCGATGAGCGTCTCCAGCGTCGACGGCGAGACGCCCGTCTCGGGCAGCCACAGCCCCTCGGCGGCGCGGCCGAAGCGGCGCTCGAAGTCGGCGAGGCCCCACACGAGCTGCGTGCGCCGGTCGGCGGGCGTGAGCAAGGGCACGATGGGGTGCCCGTAGGCCATGGCCATGGCGCCGCCGCTCCCGAGCCGGCGGCGCTGCTCCTCGTCCGCCGCACGCAGCCGCTCCTCGACCTGCGGGTCGGCACGTTTGATCCAGCGCGCGAGCGTCGGGCCGAAGTTGAACGACAGGCGCGCGTAGTTGTTGACGATGGCCGCGATGTGGCCCGCGCCGTCGTGGATGCGCGCGAAGGCGTTGGCGCGGTACGACTCGGCGTGGATGCGCGCGTTCCAGTCGTGGTACGGCGCCGCCGACGGCTCGCGTGACATCTCGTCCGTCCACGGGTTCTCGCGCGGCGGCTGGTAGAAGTGGCCGTGGACGACGAGCGAGATCGGTGGGGCCACGGCGACCTAGAAATTTCTAGAGCGGGTGAGCAGCGTGTCGCGGGCCTTCTGCACGACGGTGACGCCGCCCTCGCTCACGGTGTGGCGAAGGGCGTCGCGCGCCAGGTCGTGCCCGATGTGGTCGCCCGGAGCGATGCGCACGTTCTTGTCGATGATGCCGCGGTGGATGCGCGCGCCGCGGCCCACGTAGACGTTGTCGAAGAGGATCGACTCCTTCACCTCGGCGCCCGCGTCGACGAATACGTTCCGCCCGAGCACCGAGTCCTTGACGAACCCGCCGGCGACGATGCATCCGCCGCAGAGGACCGATTGGATGGCGACGCCGCGGCGGCTGTCGTCGTCGAAGACCAGCTTGGCGGGCGGATCGGGATAGTTGGCCGTGATGATGGGCCAGTCCCAGTTGTAGAGGTTGAGGCTCGGCACGACGTTCTTGAGGTCCATGTTGGCCTCGTAGTAGGCGTCGATGGTCCCGACGTCGCGCCAGTAGGCGTTCTCGACCTCGTCGGACACGCCGCGGATGCGGTTCATGGCGAAATTGTAGGCGAAGACGCGGCCCGTCTTGAGCATCGACGGCAGGATGTCGCGCCCGAAGTCGTGGTGCGACTCCCGCTCGGCGTCGCCGCGCAGCTCCTCCACGAGCGGGCCCGGCGCGAACACGTAGTTGCCCATCGACCCCAGGCAATGCTCCGGGTCGCCCGGGATCGTCACGG
Source organism: Polyangia bacterium (assembly GCA_035939455.1). Classification (GTDB taxonomy): domain Bacteria; phylum Myxococcota_A; class Polyangia; order Fen-1088; family Fen-1088; genus DASZFV01. The sequence continues at coordinate 4,030 of DASZFV010000067.1, read as the reverse complement.
GATCCCGGTCGGGCTTTTCCTGGAATCCGACGACGCGGCCCTCGTCGTCGACCTTGACGACGCCGAACTGGCCGGCGTCGGCCTTTTTGATGGGCAGGCACGCGATCGTCGCGATGGCCTTCTTCTGGAAGTGAAAGTCCGTCATCTGACGGATGTTCATCTTGTAGATGTGGTCGGCGCCGAAGACGAGCACGGCGTCGCCCCGGTACTCCTCGATGAGGTGCAGGTTCTGAAAGACCGAGTCGGCCGTGCCCCGATACCAAGACTCGCCCATGCGCATTTGGGCCGGCACGACCGACACGAAGGAATCGAACATGCCGCGCGCGCCCCACGTGCGCTGCACGTGCTCGGCCAGCGACTGCGACTTGTACTGCGTGAGGACATAGACCGACCGGATGCCCGAGTTCGCGAGGTTCGATAGGACGAAGTCGATGATGCGGTACCGTCCGCCGAAGGGCACCGCCGGCTTGGCGCGATCGCGGGTGAGGGGGAACAGCCGCGAACCCTTGCCGCCCGCCATGACGAGCGCGATGAACCTTTGCTGTCCGTCCATGACTGTGGAAACGCCGTCTCGGTCCCGAGGGTGCGCGCCACTATAAACGCTTTTTTGGTTATAGTGGCCGGCCATGACCACGCCCGAGAAGCTCCTGGTCCAACTCTCCGAGCTGTCCCATAACCTGTGGTGGGCCTGGAATCCCCAGATCATCAAGCTGTTCCGCGACCTCGATCCCGAGGCCTTCCGGGCCTCGAACCACAACCCGATCGCGACGCTCGCGGGCTTTTCGAGCGAGCGCGTCGCCGCCCTCGCCGCGGACGCGGCGCTGCGGGCGCGCGTCGACGCCGCCCACCGCGAGCTGCGCGACTACCTCGGGGCCGCGAAGACCTGGGCCTCGACACACGCCGGACCGTTGCGCGTGCGGCCCGTCGCGTACTTCTCGGCCGAGTTCGGCATCCACGAGTCGCTGCCCATCTACAGCGGCGGTCTCGGCGTGCTCGCGGGCGACCACCTCAAGAGCGCCTCCGACCTCGGGCTGCCGCTCGTCGCCGTCGGGCTCTTCTACCGAGAGTCGTACTTCCGGCAGCGGCTCGACCGCGACGGCTGGCAGCACGCCGAGTACGTGCGCTCGCCCTCCGAGCTCTTGCCCGCCAAGCCGGCGCTCACGCCGCAGGGCACGCCAATCGTCGTCGAGGTGCCGCTGTCGCGCGAGGTCCTGCGCGCGCAGGTTTGGGAGATCGCCGTCGGCCGCAACAAGCTCCTCCTCCTCGACACCGACGTCGATGGCAACTCGGAAGAGAACCGCCAGCTCGCGGCGCGCCTCTACTTCGGCGACCAGCGCGTCCGCATCCGGCAGGAGCTGTTGCTCGGCGTGGGCGGCATCCGGGCGCTGCGCGCCGCCGGCATCCACTGGGGCGGTCTGCACCTCAACGAGGGCCACAGCGCCTTCGCGACGCTCGAGTACACGCGCCTGCTCATGGAGCAGACGGGCGCCGATTTTCGCACCTGCGCACAAGAGGTCGCGCAGAGCACCGTCTTCACGACCCACACGCCGGTCGACGCGGGCCACGACCGCTTCCCGCCCGAGCTCGTCGACGATCACCTCGAGCCGCTGCGCCGCTCGCTGGGCCTGTCGCAGCAGGACTTCCTCGGACTCGGGCGCATCCGCTCCGAAGACCACCGCGAGGCGCTGTGCATGACTGTGCTCGCGTTCAAGATGTCGCGCTACGCGAATGGCGTGTCGGCGCTCCACGGCCGCATCACGCGCAAGTCTTGGCAGGTCTTGTGGCCGCACCACCGCGAGGACGAGGTGCCCGTGGGTCACATCACGAACGGCGTGCACGTCCGGACGTGGCTCGCGCCCGCCATGCAGGACCTCTACAACCGCCACATCGGACCGGACTGGCGCAATCACCTGGCGGACCCGACGATGTGGTCGCGCATCGACAACGCGCCCGACGCCGAGCTCTGGGAGACCCACCGCATGCTCAAGGCGGCGCTCGTGCGGTTCGTGCGGCGCAAAGTCACGGAGCAGCGCACGCGCGCGGGCCACGGCACCGAAATCATCGCCGCCGCCGGCGCGGCCCTCGACCCCGAGGCGCTCACGATCGGCTTCGCGCGTCGCTTCGCGACCTACAAGCGCGCCAGCCTGATCTTTAGCGACTTCCCGCGGCTCAAGAAGATCCTCACCGACGCAAAGCGGCCCGTGCAGCTCGTCTTCTCGGGCAAGGCGCACCCCGCCGATCGTCCCGGCCAGGAGGTCCTGCGTCACGTGCACGAGGTGACCTTCAGCACCGAGCTGCGAGACCGCGTGATCTTCATCGAGGACTACGACATCAACGTCGGTCGCCACCTCGTGCAGGGCGTCGACGTGTGGCTCAACAACCCGCGGCGGCCACAAGAAGCGAGCGGCACGAGCGGCCAGAAGGTGCTGCTCAACGGCGGGCTGAACTTCTCCGTGCTCGACGGGTGGTGGGGCGAGGCGTACGACGGGCTCAACGGCTTCGCGATCGGCGACGGCGTCACGCACGTCAACACCGATGAGCAGGACCGGCGTGACTCGAGCTCGCTCTACGACACGCTCGAGAACCTCGTCGTGCCGCTCTATTACGATCGCGACGACCAGGGTGTGCCGCGAGGCTGGGTCGAGCGCATGAAGCGCACGATCCGCACCCTCGGCTGGCGGTTCAACACCGACCGCATGGTCATCGATTACACGCGCGAGTGCTACATGCCCGCCGCAGGCGCCCAAAGCTGCGCGATGCCGAAATAAGACACGCGCCCTCCCCCTCGACGGCCGCCGGACTCGCGCGCGTCAGGAAGCTGTCGCGTCGGTGTTGTGGCGCGCGCGGAATTATCACGCGCCGCGCTCAACCCGCTTCCACGGTCGGTCGATGTGGGGCGTATGCGGCCGAACGGATCGAAGAGGCACAAGCAACCGTCCACCTGGCGCGTGCGCGCCGTGCAGTTGGCGCTCGCGCTCACAGGCACGGGGATCATGACGGCGATCGCGGCGGCCGCCATCGGCGCCAATCAGGGAGCGCAGGGCGACGGCGCGATGGCCGCCACCATCCTGGCCCAGCGAATCTCGGAAGGCATGGCCGTCACGCCTGCCCCCGGGCCGCAGAGCGACGCGACGACGCGCGACAAGATCCTGGGCGAGGCCGCGATGCTCGAAGCGGACATGAATCGCATGGTCATGATCACGGAGAAGCTGCGCGTCGACGCCTACAAGGCGAAGGACATCATTCGGCTGAACACCGTCACGGGAAAGCTCGACGACATGAAGTCGATCATGATGATCGCGACTCCCGCGTTCCAAGTCCTCCGGCAACCTGGACAGGATCTCTTCGTGATGCGGTCCAAGCTCAACATGATCCGGCAGGGGTGGGAGCGCATGAAGGAGGCGCTGGCCGCCGCCCAAGCGGCCGAGGGCGACAGCGTGGATTCGATCGCGGCCGCGCTCGGACCCGCGAACGCGGAGACGAACCCCTCCGAGGGCTCGACCGATCCGACCGCGCCGCCCTCCCCGACGGCGGACTTCGAGCGGCCGGGCCAGGCCAGCCCCTATAGATGAGCCGCGCGCGGCCCGGCCGCGTGAGTGCGGGCGACCGCCGGGGCGCCGCGCCTTGTCCGGGGGCGTCGCCGTCGAGTTAGTGTAGCGGCGGTGTACGAACCGCTGCCGACGTTCCTGTTGAGGGCGCCCCTCCTGCGCGAGCGCGACTGGCGACGAGGGGGCGCGCTCGAGTCGAACGTGCTGGGCGCCATGGCCCTCGCGCTCGCGAGCGGACCCTTGGCGGCGGCGGCCGATTCGGTGGAGCGGCGGCGCGCGCTCGAGCGCTACGGCCGGCGGGCGGCGTTTCGGGCGACGCCGTCGGGCTTGCTCGCCGGCGTTTGCCTGGGCACGCTCGGCGCGACGACGCGCGTGGCGACGGGCACGCCACGCGCGGCCCTCGCGCCGACGTGGGCACGCGTCGCCGCTCTCGGGCGGGCGTTGCTCGACGACCCGGCGGCCCGCGCCCGCGCGAGGCTCCG
>DASZFV010000066.1:0-2122 GCA_035939455.1 Polyangia bacterium | reverse complement strand
CAGCTCCCCGAGCTCGATGCCCTCGAGGTACTCCATGACGAAGAAGAACGCGCCGTCGGGCGTGGTGCCCGAATCGGTGACGTCGACGACGTTCGGGTGCGAGATCTTGGAGGCGGCGCGCGCCTCCCGCCGCAGCCGCTCGACGAGATCGGGCGTTTGGCTGTAGGCGGGGTGGAGGATCTTGAGCGCGACGCGCTTGCCGATGTCGGTGTGTTCGGCCTCGTAGACGCGCCCCATGCCGCCCTCGCCGCACAGACGCCGCACGAAGTAACGGCCGCCCACGACCGTCCCGACGACGGCGGCCGACATCCCCGTCTGGCTCGGCCGATCGCCGAGGGTGACCTCGTCGGTCTTTTTGGCGTCGCCGAGGGCCTGCGTGCTGGTGCGTTTGTCGAGCGCCTTGTCGTGCCGGGTCGGGCCCGCGATGAGCGTGCCGCGCTCGGCGCGCGCAGCGTTGTCGGCGCCGGCGGCCTTGGCGGCGCCCGCGGACAGCTTGAGCCCGAGCGGCGGCGGCGCGACGGAGGGCGCGGGCGGGACCATCGTGTTGCGGGGCCCGCCCACCGGAGCCGGCGGTGGGGGAGACGCGGGCGCCATGGCCCCGCGAGGCGCGGCGCCCGAAGAGAACCACTCGCGCGCCGTCCTCGCGAGCTCTTCGCGCTCGAGACGCTCACTCTCGATGTCTGCGGCATAGAGATCCCTGAGGAACGAGGCCACGCGCACCGAGTCCATCCCGGGCGCCGTCTGCGCGAGGTACGTCGCGAGATCCTGGCGCAGCTCCTCGCAGCTCGCGTACCTGTCCGCGAGCTTGGGCGCGAGCGCCTTGAGGGCGATGCGATCGAGCTCGGGCGGAACGCGCGTCGCGCGCTTCGACGGCGCGACGACCTCGGGGTCGCGCACGCGGCGCAGAAGCTCCTCGGCCGTGATGGCGTCCTTGCCCGCGCCGGGCGGTTTGCCCGACGGGAAGAGCTGCCGCCCCGTCAAGAGCTCCCACAGGATAATCCCCGCGGCATACAGATCGGTCCGCGCGTCGGGCTGCTCGCCGCGCGCTTGCTCCGGGGACATGTAGCTGACCTTGCCGTAGATGATGCCCGGCGCGGTCTTCTCCATCTTGAGCGTCGACGCCGCGAGACCGAAGTCCGTGAGCTTGACCTCGCCGCTGTACGAGAGCAGTACGTTGGGCGGCGAGACGTCGCGGTGCACGAGCTTGATGTCGCTGAAGGTGTGCGCGTAGTGCAGCCCGCGCGCGAGTTCCTTCGTGAGGTGGACGGCCACGTCGATCGGAAAGGCGATGCCCTTCTTGGCGCAGCGGTTCCACGTCGCGCGCAGATCCTTGCCCTCGATGAAGTCCATGGCGAGGTAGATCTCGCCCGCCACCTGACCCGAGTCGAAGACGGGTACGAGGTTGCCGTGGGACAGGCGCACGACAACCTTGGCCTCGTCGCGGAAGCGCTGGAGATACTCCTTGTCGGCCAGGTGCGGGAGCACCGTCTTGATGACGCAGAGCTTCGCCGACTCGTCCGGCCCGGACAGAGCTAGGTAAAGCGCTCCCATCCCCCCTCGCGCGAGGGGCTTGAGCAGCAGATAGTTTCCGAACCGACGCGGAAAGTCGTTCATGTCACGCCGACCCATGGGAGGACCCGGGACGGCCTTTCCGCCTTTGGCCCCTTCGGGGAAAACCAGTGCGGAATCTTGCGCGGCCAATCTTAACAGCTTAACCGCCCGAAGGGGGGCCCGGCCCCCGCCCCGACCTCCGTGATACAGTGGCGGATCGGGGCCCAACCCTTTTTCCCTTCCGGGCCGGAGGTCGCGAAATGCCGGGCGAGCACTTGCTTGTCATCGACGACAGTCCGACGCTTCTAAAGGTGGTGGAGAGCACCCTCACGCGGGCCGGTTATCGCGTGGACACCGCCGCCGACGGCGCGGCGGGCCTTTTGCTGGTGCGCGGTTCTCCCACCGTTCCCGACCTCATCCTTCTCGACGGGGTGATCCCGGGAAGCGATTCGGCGGAGATCTGCCGCCAGCTCGCCGCTGACGAGGGCCTCGCGCGCATCCCCGTGGTCGTCATGGCCAGCAAGGGCGACGACCTCGAAGCCCGCTTCGCGCGGGCGCCCAACGTCGTCGA
>DASZFV010000065.1:0-7749 GCA_035939455.1 Polyangia bacterium | reverse complement strand
AACGATCGACGGCGGCGCGCACGAGCGCCTGATTCGCCTCGAGCGTCGCGACGTCACCGGCCACGAACTCGGCGCGCGCGCCGGCCGTCCTCAGCCTGTCGACGAGGGCTGCGCCCCGGACCGCGTTCCGTCCGCCTGCCACGATGGCGGCGCCCTCCCGCGCGAAAAGCTCGGCGATGCCGGCGCCCATGCCGCTCGTCGCGCCGGTGACGATGGCGACCTTCCCCGTCAGCTTTCCCATTGTGACCTCGTGGACCCCTACCACGACCAGGCGGACGGCAACAACCCGCGCCACGGCCTCCCGGCGTGCCGTCGCCTTTGTCACAAACGGGTACAGCGGCTTCCTCCCTTGTTCGCTTCCTGGACACCGTCGTTCTCGACGGGGCCGGAATGCTGGGACCGCGCGGCGGCACCGCGGTTGCATCCTTAGGGTGCGCCCGACACGGCAAGGAAACGTTGTGCGTATCGTCTTGGTCGACTGGTCCGAGGTTTTTCGAATGGGCTTGCGCGCCCTGCTCGCACAGGCACGTGACGTCGCCGTCGTGGGCGAAGCCGCCGACCTGAGCACGGCGCTCGACGTCGTGCGCGCGCAGGCGCCCGATCTTGTCCTCACCGACCTCGATCTCGCGGGCGGCAGCGGGCTCGCGCTCGCGCTCGCCATTCATGAGGTCGCGCCCGTCACCCGCGTCGTCTTGCTCGCGGCGACGGCGAACGAGGTCAGCGTGAGGCAGGCCGCCGTCAGCGGCGTGAGGGGCTACTTGCTCAAGAGCCAGCCCTCCCGCGAGATTCTGGCGGCGGTCCTCGACGTGCTCGCGGACCGGCCCATCGACCCTCCGCCGGTGCTCGAAGCATCCGCCACGGGGGGCGACGCGGTCCGCACGGCGCGCGCGGCCGTTCTCAATCGGCTGTCGGCGCGCGAGCGTGAGATCTTCGATCTGATCATCTGGGGCCAGACGAACAAACAGGTCGCGATCAAGCTCGGCATCAGCGTCAAGACCGTCGAGACGCACCGCAGTCACATCAACGGCAAGCTGCAGGTCCACAGCGCCGCCGAGCTCGTGCGCCTGGCGTCGCTCTGCGGCGCGCTCTCGGCGCGGGACGGAGAGACGATAGAGGCCCCGTCCCTCGCGACGGCGCGCGGCTCGCGCGAGAAGTCCCCCGGCCAGACAGCCGTCGAGCGCTCTTCGATCCCCCCGCGGCTCGTCGCAAAAATTGGGTGACGGTTCCGGATCAGCGGATTTGCACCGGTAGGCCGGTTGGCCCGAGCGGGCAGACGCCCGGGGTGGCCGCGCCGCCCAGCGGCTGAACAACCGTCATCCGTATCATCGCCGATGCGTTGATTTGAAGGGCGCGCCCGGAATCTTTCAGGCACAATTCGCGCGTGCAAGAAAGGCTCACTCACCTCGCGAGCCGCCTGGAGGCCATCGCGCTCCGAATCCGGACCTTGGGCCTGATGCGCGCGGCCGAGGATCTCGCGAAGGTCTCGGCTGAGCTGCGGCGGCTTTGCAAGGCCGGGTCGAACGAGCCCGGGTGACAGGCCGGGCTCCGCTCATGACCTCATCATCCGACTCGGGGGATCTCTGGGCGCGCCATTATCGTGCGGCGTCCAAACGGCGCCGCGCTCGAGGCTGGCACAGACGCGACGAGGCGAAGTCCCGCCACGGGACCGGTCCCACCTCGCGTCGGATCCGGTTCTACGTCGCGGCGGCGGTGATTTTCGTCGCGCTCACGGCAGTCGCCCTCGTGCTGCCGCGCTGAGCACGAGCGTCAACGCGGCAGCACGAGCGTCAACGCGACAGCACCAGATTGAACAGCGCCGCGAGCGCGACGACGGCGGCCGTGGTGCCGATGACGACCGCGTTCGCGAGGCGCCGTCGTCGCTTGGCCCTGGCGCGGATGCTCTCCCAACGACCGCCCGGTCGCCGAGGCGGCGCGCCGAAGCCTGGCAACAACCGAGTGCCCCGTTCTTCGTTGCTGGAAAAGCGTTGCGTGTCCATTCCGAAATTATCCCCGCGCGACGATAACGCCGTTTTGAGGAGCCGGCGCAAGAATCGTCCTGCTTCTTGGAGGCGCAGAGCTCGCCGTGCCTTGACGGAATGGAAATGGTGAACCTCTTGGTCGCTAGGAACGATCGCCGGGAACAATCGCCCCGCGGCGACGCGGCGCGTTGATTGACGGCTCGTGGGCGGTGCTTACGTTTGAAGGTGAGGAATCGCATGGACCAACAATCGAATCGCGAGCACGCCGGTGAACGCGCGAACGTCGATCTCGAGATCCGCGGCAAGGGATTGCTGCTGTCCGGAGTCTTCGGAGCGTGGCAATCGCGGCTCGTGCTCGGGCCGGATCTCGACGACGTGGGCGTGAACCTTTTTGTCGACTCGACGAGTGTCCGCAACGCCGGAGACGTCGACGTGAGCGAGAAGCTTTTTTCGTTCCGCAGCCGCGACGTGGTCTCACTCGGAAAAGGCAAATACCGCGTCACGGGCGACTTTACGGGCGCCGAGGCCACGCGTCCGCTCGAGGTCTCCGTCGAGACGCCGCTCGGGCACACGCCGCACATCGTCGTCTCGTTCAACGCCGAGAAGAAAGACTTCGGGTCCCACTGGACCAGCTTGGTCGAGAACGCGACGCTCTTCGGCAGCGCCGCGGAGGAAGAGGAAGGTCCGCGCCGCGAGGCGGCTGGTTGGCTCACGGTTCCGACGGTTGCCGCCGCCTGACCACGAATCAGAAAACTGATGCGACCCGGATGGTTTTCCGGCTCGAATGTGTTTGAGCGCCGCCGGTCTGCGGTCGGTCGTCGTGGTACGCACGTTGCACACACGGCGGCCCATGCCTTCGACGAAGACCTCAAGTGTTGCGTCGCGACTGGCGACGTTTCTCCTGGTTATGGGCTCCGCGCTCGTGTGCGGCTGTGACTCGGGCCCGCTGAATCCCGACGGGGGTTCGGGTGGCAGCGGTCATCAGGCTGGCGCAGGCGGCGGTGGCACGGGCGCCGCGGGCTCGTCGACCGGTGGCGGGGGCGCCGCGGGGTCGAAGACCGGCCACGCGGGCACCTCGGGCGCGGCCGGTTCCGGCGCGGCCGGCACTCATGGCGCGAACGACGGCGGCGCGGGCAAGGATGGCGGGCTGTGCGCTTGCCCGGCGATCTATGCGCCCGTCTGCGGCTCCGACGGCAAGACGTACCCGAGCCGGTGCGACGCAGACTGTGCCGGCGTCGTCGTGGCCCATGATGGCGTTTGCACGGCGCCACCCAAGGACGCGGGCGCCGACGGCCCCCTCGGACATTGCGATCAGGACACCGAGTGCGAGGCCCGCCCTGCGGCTACCGACGGTTGCAGCTGCGCCCAAGTCTGCGCCGCGAAGACCGATCCCGAGCCCCCGCCGCCCAAGTTCAGGTGCGGCTTGGTTTGCCCCGCCATCGCGATCTATTGCACGTGCGTGAATCACCTGTGCACGGCCGCGGCGCCGATCACCCCCGGCTGAGGCGACGCATTCAGCGCAGCAAATCGACGAACAGCTTCACCGCCATCGCGAGCACGGTGACGAGGAAGAGGCCACGCACGAACTTCTCCCCGCGCTGGATGGCGAGGTGCGCGCCGGCCCAGCCGCCCGCGAACGAAGCCACCGACGCCGGAACCGCAACGCGACTGTCGACGAGACCAGCGTAGACAAAGACGGCGCTCGCGACGGCGCACGAGACCAGGTTGACGAGCTTCGTCGTGCCCACGGTCTGCATGAGCGGCATACCGAGGGCGGCCACGCAGGTAAACGTCAGCAGCGTCGTATACCCGCCCGAGAACAGACCGCCGTAGACGCCCAGCACGGCGACGGCCGCGAAGCCGAGGCCGAGCCGCAGGCGCGACGGGCTCGCCGCCCTCCCGCCGAAGCGCGGACGCATCGCCATGAACGCCAGCAGCGCGATCATCGAGCCGGCCACGACGCCCTTGACGAGCCGCTCGGGCATCACGACGGCCAGCTCGGCGCCCAGCGCCGACGTCACGGCCGTGATGAGGACGAGCGGGATGACGAAGCGCCCGCCCACCTCGCCCGCGCGCGCGAAGCGCACGGTCGCCGAGGCCGTCATCCACGTCACGGCGAACATGTTGGTCGCGACGGCCTCGCGCGGCGCCATGCCGAACGCGATCAAGGCCGGCACCTGCACGAGCGACCCGCCGCCCGTGACGACGCTGATGACCGAGACGGCGAAGTAGACGAGCGTCAGCGCGACGAGGGCTCCAGGCGTCACGTTGTAACTCTACGCCACGGGCGGCATCTGCCTTAGGCCCGGAGCCTCGGGCCCTGTAGCTCTGCCCAAAAGGAGACCGACGATGTATCACGACGCCATCCAGCAGTTCGCGCGCACGCTGCGCAACCTCGACTCCGTCCTCGGAAAGGCCGAGGACTATGCCAAGACGCGCAACTTCGACGTCAACAACTTCCTCACGGCGCGCCTCGCGCCCGACATGTTGCCCTTCGTGCGGCAGGTGCGCATCGCCTGCGACCACGCCAAGAGCGCCGCCCAGGCCCTCTCGGGCAAGGAGCTGCCCAAGCACGAGGACAACGAGGCGACCATGGAGGACCTGCACGGGCGGATCGCGAAGTGCCTGGCCGTCCTCGACGGCCTCTCGGCGGCGGACTTCGCGGCGACGAAGCCCGACGCGATCGTGAAGATGCCGAACCGCCCGGGCAAGGGCATGCGGGCCCACGACTACCTCTGGCGCCGCCAGATCCCCAACTTCTACTTCCACGTCACGACGGCCTACGACCTGCTCCGCAGCGGCGGGGTCGACATCGGCAAGAACGACTTCATCGGCCCGCTCGACATCGCCGACTTGTAGAAGTCCCCGCGGGGAGGGCCGAATCGTCGTATATAGTTTCGGCCCCGTGGGCGCCTCGCGACGCAAGAAACCCGAAGAGCTGCGCAGCCATCGCTGGTATGGCGCGACGGATCTGCGTTCGTTCGGGCACCGCTCACGCACGGCGCAGATGGGCTACAACCGCGCCGACTACGTCGGCAAGCCCGTCATCGCCATCCTGAACACCTGGAGCGAGATCAACCCGTGCCACGCGCACTTCCGTGCGCGCGCCGAGGAGATCAAGCGCGGCGTCTGGCAGGCGGGGGGCTTTCCCGTCGAGATGCCGACGCTCTCGCTGTCGGAGAACTTCCAGAAGCCGACGACGATGCTCTACCGCAACCTGCTCGCCATGGAGACGGAGGAGCTCTTGCGCTCGTACCCGGCGGACGGCGCCGTGCTCATGGGCGGCTGCGACAAGACGACGCCGGGCCTCATGATGGGCGCGCTCAGCATGGGGCTGCCGACGATCTACATGCCCGCGGGCGCCATGCTGCGCGGCAACTGGCACGGACAGACGCTGGGCAGCGGCACCGACGCGTGGAAGTACTGGGCCGAGCTGCGCGCCGGCACGATCACGCAAGAGGACTGGGCCGGCTTCGAGAGCGGCATCGCGCGCTCGCACGGCACGTGCATGACGATGGGCACGGCGGCCACGATGATGAGCGCCGTCGAGGCGTTGGGCTTTACGTTGCCGGGCGCGTCGTCGATCCCGGCGGCGGACTCGCGCCACGCGGCCATGGCGACGATGACGGGCCGGCGGATCGTCGACATGGTGTGGGATGACCTGACGCCGTCGCAGATCATCTCGGCCGCCTCCGTCGACAACGCCATCACGACAGTCCTCGCGCTCGCCGGCTCGACCAACGCCGTCATTCACCTGCTCGCCATGGCCCACCGCGCGGGCATCCCGCTCGAGCTCGATCGCTTCGACGAGCTCGCGCGCCGCGTGCCCGTCCTCGCCAACATCCGGCCCGCGGGCAAGTTCCTCATGGAGGACTTTTATTACGCGGGCGGCCTGCCTGCTCTCCTCGTGGCGCTCGGCGATCTGCTCGTGACGAGCGCGCGCACCGTGAGCGGCGCGACGCTCGGCGAGGACATCGCGGGCGCCCAGATCTTCGACGGTGACGTCATTCACACGCGCGCGAGCCCGCTCATGAAGTCCGACGCGCTCGTCGTGCTGCGCGGCAACCTTGCGCCGGACGGCGCCGTGCTCAAGCCGCCGGCCGCCGAGCCGCGGCTGCTCAAGCACAAGGGGCCTGCCGTCGTCTTCGACAGCTTCGGCGAGATGGCGACGCGCATGGACGACCCGCACCTCGCCGCCGACGAGAATTCGGTGTTCGTGCTGCGCAACGCCGGGCCCAAGGGCGGGCCCGGGATGCCCGAGTGGGGCCAGCTCCCCGTACCCAAGAAGCTCCTGCAAAAAGGCGTGCGCGACGTCCTGCGCATCTCGGACGCGCGTATGAGCGGCACGAGCTACGGCACGTGCGTGCTGCACGTCGCGCCCGAGGCCTTCGTGGGCGGGCCCCTCGCGCTCGTCAGGGACGGCGACATCATCGAGCTCGACGTCGCCGAGCGGAAGCTCGCCCTGCTGGTCTCCGACGAGGAGCTCGCGCGGCGGCGCGCGGCCTGGACGCCGCCCAAGGCGCAGTTTCCGCGCGGCTACGGCCAGATGTTCTCGCAGCACATTAAGCAGGCCAATGAGGGCTGCGACTTCGACTTTCTCGAGGGCACGGCGCCCATCCCCGACCCGGAAATTCACTGACGCGCGAGGATCCCGATGCCCTACGTCTCGATGCCCAACCAGTTCCGCCGCGACCTGCGCGCCGGCAAGACGCTCATCGGCTGCTGGGCCTCGCTCGCGAGCAACATCACGACCGAGATCCTCGGCTACGCGGGCTTCGACTGGCTGCTCATCGACGGAGAGCACGCGCCCAACGAGTACGCGACGTTCATCACGCAGCTGCAGGCGCTCAAGGACAGCGAGAGCGCGCCCGTCGTGCGCCCGCAGTGGTTCGATCCGGTCGTCATCAAGCGGCTGCTCGACATCGGCTTCTTCAACTTCCTCATCCCGTTCATCGAGACCGACGAGCAGGCCAAGAACGCCGTGGCCTCGACGCGATACCCGCCGCAGGGCAAGCGCGGCGTGGGCACGGCCCACCGGAGCAACAAGTTCGGCTACATGACCGACTACTTCGACCGCGTCAACGACGACGTCTGCGTGACCGTGCAGATCGAGAGCACGCGCGCCGTCGAGAACGTCGACGCCATCGCGGCCGTCGAGGGCATCGACGCGCTCTTCATCGGACCGTCGGACCTCTCGGCGGGCATGGGGCACTTCCTCGAGCCCACGCACCCCGAGGTGCAGAAGGGCATCGCGCGCATCCTCGAGGCCGGCAAAGAGCACGACAAGGCCGTGGGCATCCTCGCGCCGGTCGAGAAGGAGGCGCGGATGTACCTCGACATGGGCATGACCTACGTCGCCGTGGGCGGCGACACCGGATTGTTGCGCGGAGCCGCCAAAGGTCTGCGCGATCGTTTCAAGAAACCGTAGACACTGGTTCGACCGGACAAGGAGCTCGTCAAATGCCAAAACTCTGCGCCAACCTCACCTTCATGTTCAACGAGGTCGAATTCCTCGATCGTTTCGACGCCGCCGCCAAGGCCGGCTTCAAGGGCGTCGAGTACCTGGCGCCCTACGTCGCGCCCGCGGCGCAGATCGCCGACCACCTCTCGAAGGCCAGGCTCACGCAGGTGTTGTTCAACTTGCCGGCCGGTGACTGGGCGGCGGGCGAGCGCGGCATGGCGGTCGACCCGCGCCGCGTCGGCGAATTCCAGGACGGCGTCGGCAAGGCCGTCGAGTATGCGAAGGCGCTCGGCTGCAAGCAGGTGAACT
>DASZFV010000064.1:0-20189 GCA_035939455.1 Polyangia bacterium | reverse complement strand
GGTCACGCCGTCGACGTCGCGCGCGGGCAGGTCCGACGGCGCGTACCGGCCCGCGCCCGTCGCGAAGAACGTCAACCCGTTCGGCTGCACGCGCGTGACCTCCCACGGCGCGAGGCGCACGGGCACGAGCGCGTGGCTCGTGACGCGGTACGAAAGCGCGAAGGCCCGGCGCGCCCGATCGCACTCGAGGCGCTTCTCGACGGAGACGCCCAGCGCCGCGCTCGCGGGGCCGCGCAGCACGACGGCCTCGCCGTCGAGGGCGCCCGCGTAGGGCGCGCTGTCGATCTCGACGTCTGGCGGCCAGCCCCAGGCCGACTGCGGGCTGGTCCAGAATGTCGAGCCGTAATTCACGGCGTCGATCTCGGCGCCCGAGAGCAGGTTGCGTTCGCCGAGGCGCAGCGCCGTGACGCGCCCGCCGCGCGTGGCGTCGACCTCGAGTCGAACGTCGCCGTCCAGCGTCAGCACGAAGAAGGTGCGCGCGGCACCCTCACCTTCCGGGGCCGCGCTCACCCTCGAGCTCCACCCGATCGACGACGGCGACGACGGCGGCGTCGATGGGCGCGTCGGGCGTCTGTCCCGGCGCGAGCGCGCCAGCGATGGCGACGCGCGCGGCGTGCCCGAACGCCACGAGGACGTCGTCGCCCGGGCCCGCGTCGAGCACGTCGGCGCAGACGACGAGGTCATCGAGCGACTCGCCGCCGGCGGCCGCGCCCGCGACGGTGGGCGGCAGATCGGCCAGCCGATAAGGGCGCACGAGCAAGAGCTTGAGCCCCTTGGCGGCCGGCCACTTCACGGTCGACCAGACCGAACCCGTGACGCGCCCGAGGAACATCAGCCCGCGCCTTCGACGATGGCGGCCACGGCGGCGTCGCACAACAGCGCACGGTTGTCGGGGCCGGGCGCGAGCACGTTGCGCGCGCCCGAGCCGAAGGCCACGGTGACGTCGTCGCCCGCGCCCGCGTCGAGCGTGTCGATCGCGACGACGACGCGTCCGCTCGCGCGACCCTCGGCGTCGCGCGCCGCCACGAGCACAAGCTTGCGCCCCGCGAGCCCAGCGGCCTGCCGCGTGGCCCAAACGCTTCCGATGATCGTCCCGCGGATCACGCGCGGCCCCCGAGCGCCGGCAGGGGGCGGCGGATGCCGGGCGCCGCGCCCGGGCGCGCCGACGCCGCCGCGTCGAGCTCGACGCGGTCGACGACGCCCAAGATCGCCGCGTCGACGGGCCGGTTGTCGTCGACAGGCTGGCCCGCCGCGCTGGCCTGCCCGTCGGCCGCCAGACGCGCCGGCCGGCCCAGCGCCACGACGACGTCGTCGCCCACGCCCGCGTCGACGTGGTCGACGGCCACGAGATGACCCGTCGCGAGCGCCGGCTCGTACACGCCGTGCGGCCGAACGACGAGCAGCTTCGCGCCCCCGAGCCGCGGGTCCTGCCGCGTGGCCCACACGTGCCCGACGACGCGCCCCAGGATCACGCCGCGCCCTCCCGGCCGGCGACGCGCGGCAGCTCGGACGTCGCGCCGTCGACGATGCCGACCACGACGTCCTTGTCGGCCACCGTCTCACCGACGGTGACGTCACGCACGCGCGAGCCGCGCGCGACGAGGACGCGGTCGCCGGGCCCCGCGTCGAGCGCGTCAACCGCGACGATCACGCGCGCCGACGGCCGTGTCGCCCCGAGAGGACGGACGAGCAGCAGCTTCTGACCGGCGAGCGTGCCGGCCTGCCGCGAAGCCCACAGCCGCGCGACGACCTCGCCGATGACCATGGACGCCCCGGCGATTACTTGCGGGCGGAGGACTTGGTCCGTTTGGGGGCGGGTGCCTTCGCGGCCGTGGCGGCCTTCGGCGTCTTGGGCGCGCGCGGCGCTCTCACCTTGGCCGCCGACTTGTCGCCGGACCCGGGCGCGGCGCCCGACTTGCGCTTGGCGCGGCGCTCCGCCGCCTCGAGCATGTCGACGAGCCGCCCGTTCGAGAAGCTCTCGAGCTTGGAGACGTAGTCCTTGTCCTTGCCGTGCCCGACGCCCGCGGCGGCCGCGGCGGCGAGCTGATCGTGCCCGCCCTGCGCCTTCACCTTCGTGGCGACGACGTGCAGGCGCAGGAGCTTGCTGTTCGCCGCGCCGAGCAGGCGCTTGCGCAGGTCGTCCTTCGGTTCATCACCGGCGTCGACGAGGCCGACGAGCTTGTCGACCAGCTTGTCCTTACCACCGAACTCTTCTTTGACCCGCGCGAGCGGGCTGGGGCTGGGCATGGTGCGCGTTTCTCCTGAGAAGGGGGCGTATTTACCTCAAAAACGCCCCGAAGGGAAACGACTTTCGGCCCGCCCTTGCATGTGGGCCGGTCCCAGACAGGCCTTCGGCCGGGTGTTAGTCTCGGTTGCGCATGCTGCGCCCTGCCCTCGCGTCGTCCCTCTCGGCGTCGTCCCTCTTGGCCTCGGTCTGCCTGCTCGCCGCGCCCGCCGTCGCGGGGCCGCCCAAAGCCATCGATCTTGCTGGCGATTGGAAGTACCTGCCCTACGACGGCGAGGGGAACATGGGCGCCGAGGCCGTCGACGACAGCGGCTGGCCCACGATGGCGCTGCCGAGCAGCTGGTTCCTCGAGGGCAGCAAGTCGTACCCGGTGAAGGCGCGCGCCACGGCGCGCCTCATGGAGGTGGGCTCGCCCGCCGACCTGCCGCCGCCGCCCCACGACGCGGGCCTCGACTACGAGGGCGCGGTCTGGTTCCGCAAGACGATCACCTGGGACGGCGGCGCGGGCGTGCCCGTGCTCGACCTCGACATGGTCGACTACTACGCCGAGGTCTTCGTGAACGGCGCCTCGGTCGGCCGCCACGAGGGCTACTTCCAGCGTTGGTCGGTCGACGTCTCGGGCGCGCTGCGCAAGGGGAAGAACCTCGTCGCCGTCAAGGTGTCGGCGCCCGCGCTCGCGTTCGATCTCGCGCAGCAATTCCCCGTGAGCTGGCCCAAGCAGCAGAACCAGGTGAAGGGGATCTTCGCCTATCACGACACGCGGCCCGGCGCGACGAGCGTGCGCGGCCAGGAGCGCGGCACGGGCGGCATCCTGCGCGGCATCGGGCTGCGCGCGTCGTCGAGCGTCGATCTCGTCGAGCTCAAGGTCACGCCCCTCGACGTGAGCGCGGCCTCCGCGCGGCTCGTCGTCGAGGCCGTGACGCGCAACTGGGGCAAGAAACCGGTCGAGGCCGCGCTCACGGGCGCGATCCGCGCCAAGAACTTCGCCTGGGCGGGCCACCTGCCCGTCTCGTTCGCAGTCAAGGCGGCGCCCGGCCTCTCGCGCACCACGGGCGAGGTCAAGCTCGACAAGCCCGCCCTGTGGTGGTCGTGGGACTACGGCAAGCCCAACCTCTACACGCTCGAGGCCGAGCTCGCCTCCAAGGGTCCCGGCGTGCTCGACACGAAGGTGGTCACCTTCGGCGTCCGCTCGATCGCGCGCGACGCGAATTGGGTCGTGAGCCTGAACGGCCAGCGCGTCTACGCGCGCGGCAGCAACTACATCGCGACGCAGTGGCTCTCGCAGGCCGACCGCGCCTTCTACGAGAAGGACCTCCGCCTCGTCGTGGGCGCCAACCTGAACTCGCTGCGCGTGCACGCGCACCTCGAGCGCCCCGAGCTCTATGACGTCGCCGACGAGCTCGGCGTCATGATCTGGCAGGACTTCCCGCTGCAGTGGGGCTACACCGACGAGGCGGCGTTTCGCGCCGAGGCCAAGCGCCAGGCCGCCGACATGCTCGATCGCTACTACGATCATCCGTCGATCATCGTCTGGTGCATGCACAACGAGTCGCCGCACTCGATGTCGTGGATGAAGAAGAAGGACAACCAGCAAAATGCCAAGCTCGACGAGGAGCTGCTGGCCGTCGCGCGGCGGGGCGATCCGGCGCGCATCGCGCACGCCGACTCGGGCGCCGGCGACGGCCACTCGTACACGGGCTGGTACGTCTCGCAGATCGGCGACCTGCCGCGCGCGCTGCCCGACGAGCGCTACATCACCGAGTTCGGCGCCCAGGGCCTACCCGCGCTCGAGACGCTCAAGACGATGTTCGACGGGGACACGCTCTGGCCCGACACGCCGCTCGATTGGGAGGCCTGGAAGTTCGCCGATTTTCAGCCCGAGCAGACCTTCAACCTCGCGAAGGTCAAGATGGGCAAGACCATCCAGGAGTTCATCGCGGCCTCGCAGCGCTACCAGGCCAACCTCATCCGCTTCCAGGCCGAGGTCTTCCGCCGCGCGAAGTGGACGAGGAACACCGGGCTCTACCAGTTCATGTTCGTCGACGGCTGGCCGTCGATCACCTGGAGCGTCGTCGATTACTACCGCCGCCCCAAGCTCGCCTACGGGACGCTGCGCGACTCGATGCAGCGCCTGCTGCCCAGCATCGAGTACGACATCCACAAGGCCGAGGGCCCGATCTCGATCTGGGTCGTCAACGATCACTTGCAGCCTGTGCCCAAGGCGGTCGTCAAATGGAAGCTCACGGACCCGCGCGGGGGCGGCAAGCCGGTCGTGCGCAGCCGCGGCGTCGACATCCCCGCCGACGGCGTCATCAAGGTGACCGACCTCGGCGCGCTGCCGCGCATCGGCGGTGGCCCGGCGCGCCTCGACGTCTGGATCGAGGACGAGCAAGGCCAATTCCTCGCCCGCAGCAGCCTCACGGGCGACGACTACGTCATCCGCAAGTAGCGCCGGCGCGTCCATGCGGCCAAGATCGAGTGGCCCCCATGACCGGTGAGTTCGCGATCTCGAAGGTGGCCGTCGACGTCGTGGCGCACCTCGAGCGGCACCGCGAGGTCGCCGTGCGCGACGAGGCGACGACGGCGCGCGAGGTCGAGGCGGCGCTCGAGCCCATCCGTGCGGCGTACCGCGAGTCCGAGCTGCCGCTGGCCTACTTCGTGGCGCTCGAGGCCGAGCTGCGCGGCGCGCTGCCGGCCGCCTGGCGCGCCGTGGCCGTGCCGTTCACGGCGCTCGAGGGGCGCGGCTTCGGGCGCTGGCGCGGCGGCGATCTCTCGGCGCGCCTCATCTACGTCCTCGGCGGGCTCACGCTGGGCGGGCTCATCGTGTGGCTTCCGTTCATCCCCATCTGGGAAAAATGGGTGCCGTTCGCGCTCGCCATCGCGGGGTGGTGGTTGCCAGACGCCCAGGTCGCGTGGCACCGTCGCCGCTATGGACGGGAGTTGGGGAGGATCGTCAGGCGCCTCGAGGCATCGCAGAAGGCGCTCGAAGCGCGGGTCCCCATGAGCGAGCTCTTGCCGCCGCGGGGCGCGCCTTGAGCGACCCCGTCCGCCCGCGCGTGCCCTTCGACTGGTCGACAGTCGGCGCCGTCGCTGGCGGCGTGCTGCGGCGGATCTTCCGGATCAAGCGCCTCTGGATCGTCCTCGGGGGGGTGCTCGCCGTCTACGTCCTGGGGTCGTCGTGCTCGACATACGTGCCGCCCAACATGATCGGGATCCGACAGGTCTACTTCGGCTCGAGCGCCGGCATCCGGCCCGAGAGCTACGGCCCCGGGCTCCACTTCATCGTCGCGGGCGTCGAGCGGCTGCACCTGTTCCCGCACGACCTCCAGGTCATCAACTTCAGCGGCTCGTCGAGCGAGGCGTCGCAGCAGGAGCGCCAAGCGGACTCGATCAAGATCCAGACGAGCGACGGCTACAACGTCCAGCTCGACGTCAGCATCATCTATCGCATCAAGGACCCGTATCACGTGTTCACGGAGGCGGGGCCGGGGCGTGCCTTCGAGGACCGCCTCGTCATCCCGCGCGCCGATCGCATCCTGCGCAAGACGCTCGGCGAGCTCAACAGCGAGGAGTTCTACCAGGGGCCGAAGCGCATCGAGAAGGCGCGCGCCGCGCACGACCAGCTCGTCACCGAGGTGGCGGGTTACGGCATCGAGATCGAGGCCGTGCTCGTGCGCGGGTACACCTACGACCCCAAGTACCAACAGATGATCGAGGGGCGGAAGATCCGCGACCAGACCGTCTTCCTGCGCCAGGCCGAGGCCAAGGCCGCCATCGAGCAGCGCAAGCGCGACACCATGGTGGCGGAGGGCGCCGCCAACCAGGAGACCGAGCGCGCGCGCGGGCGGGCCGAGGTCGAGAAGCTGCGCGCGCAGGCGGATCTCTACGAGCGCAAGCGCGCCGCCGAGGGCAAGCTGCTCGTCGAGCTCGCGGACGCCAAGGGCACGCAGCTCGAGAACGCGGCGCTCCAGGGAGCGGGCAGCGAGAACCTCGTGGGCCTCAAGATGGCCGACGCGCTCAAGGGCGTGCGCATCATCGTGCTGCCGAGCGATGGCAAGGACGGCACGAACCCGCTCGACCTCGGGGACCTGCTGCGGAAGTTCCAGGTGAGATGATGAGCCTCGCGAGACTCGCCGTCACCCCAACCCTCTCCCGCGAGCGGGAGAGGGGGAAGATGTTGGGTGTCCTGTTGGTGGCGCTGGTCGTCGGGGGGTGCGTCTCGCACTCGACGGGGGAGACCGAGGTGGGCGTGCTCGTGTGCAAGATCGGCCTCGGCTGCGCGCACAAGGGCGTGCAGGAGCAGCTCTATCCGCCCGGCTCGACGAACGTGTTCGCCCCCTTCATCCGCGACTTCTACACCTTCGACACCAAGGTCCAGAACCTCGAGATGACCGCCACGACCAAGGGCGGCGACCGGAACGAGCGCGACGACCTGCAGTTCAAGACCACCGACGGCAACGACATCTCGATGGATGTCACCGTCGTGTGGACGCTCGATACCAAGCTCGTCCCGTCGATCCTGCAGAACGTCGGCACCTCGACCGACGAGGTGAAGGAGAAGCTCGTGCGGCCCATGGCGCGCACGCTCGTGCGCGACGTCCTCAACGAGCTCGACAGCGAGGCGGTCTACAACTCGGACAAGCGCTTTCAGAAGGCCGACAAGGCCCGGCAGGTGCTCACGCAGGCGCTCGCGGGTTTCGGCGTCACCATCATGCAGGTCATCCTGCACGAGCACCGCTTCGCGCCCGAGTACGAGAAGGTCATCCACGATCGCAAGCTGGCCGAGCAGCGCGCCGAGCAGCTCAAGAGCGAGACCGAGGCCGTGCAGCAAGAGGCGCTGCGCAACCTCGAGACCGCGCGCGGGAGCGTGGCGTCCGACATCGCGAAGGCCGAAGGCAAGCTCAAGCAGGTCTCGCTCCAGGCGGACGCCGCGTTCTACGCCCAGCAGCAGAACGCCGAGGCGCTCCTCGCCGAGCGCACCGCCAAGGCCAAGGCCATCGCGAAGCGCAACGAGGCGCTGCGCGGCGCGGGCGGCAAGGCCATGGTCAAGCTCAAGGTCGCCGAGGCGCTCGAGGGCAAGTCGATTCTGCTCGTGCCGGGCGGGTCGTCGGGCGCCGCGTTCAACAAGATGGACGTTAACAAGCTCATCGACACCTTCAAGGACGAGCCCGGCCCGGACACGAGCCAAGGGACGAAATAGACCAGGGAGCCGGGTGACCGCATGAAAGAGATTGAAGACTCGACGGCGCCCGTCGCGATGGCGCGCGGCACGGCCGCGAACGCCGCCATCCAAATCGCGAGCCTGCCGCCCGTGCCCGGCCCCACGCTGGCCGAGCTCACGCGCATCGTGCAGGAGACGATTGATCTGACGATCGCGGAGCAGGAGCAACACCGCCAGAAGCTCATCGCGCTCATCCGTGCCGTCCTCGCGCGGCCCGAGGCGTTCGCGAAGGACGACAACGCGCGGGGCTCCGTGGAGCGTTTCCTGGAGGAGAGCGAGACGCGGTTCGGCGGCGCGTCGCGAGGCTAACGCCCGCCCGCCTCTCGAGCGCGGCCCTCGCCCAGCCCACCTCCGCGCCGTGCCGTCCGCCGCGCCCAACGCCTCCGAGCCCGCCCCGCTGCGCATCGTCCCGTGGCTGGTGGCGGTGGCCTTCTTCATGGAGGCCCTCGACACGACGATCCTGAACACGGCCGTGCCGACGCTCGCGGCCGCGCTGCGCGTGGCCCCGCTCAGCATGCGCTCCGTGCTCTCGAGCTACACGCTCAGCCTCGCCGTGTTCATCCCAGCGAGCGGGTGGGCCGCCGATCGCTTCGGCACGCGGCGCGTCTTTGCGTCCGCGATCGCCGTCTTCTCGCTCGGGTCTCTCCTGTGCGGCCTCTCGACGGACATCCACGCGCTGATCTTCTTCCGCGTCGTCCAGGGGCTGGGTGGGGCCCTCATGGTGCCCGTGGGGCGGCTCACCATGGTGCGGACGTTCCCGAAGTCGCAGCTCGTTCGAGCCATGGCCTTCGTCGCGATCCCGGCGCTCATCGGCCCCATGCTCGGCCCCGTCGCCGGCGGCGCCATCGTGCGCTTCTGGAGCTGGCGCCTCGTCTTCTTCGTCAACCTGCCCTTCGGCGCCCTCGGCCTCGCCCTCGTGCTGCGCAAGCTGCCCGACTATCGCACCGAGCGCGTCGCGCCCCTCGACGTCGTCGGGCTCGTCCTCTTCGGCAGCGGCGTCGCGCTCTTGTCCTACGTCCTCGAGATCTTCGGCGAGCACTCGCTCGGCTCCACCGAGATGACGGGCCTCCTCGCGCTCTCGGCGGCCCTGCTCTACGCCTACCACCGCCACTCCGCGAGCAACCCTCACCCGCTGCTGCGCCTCGACCTCTTGCGCGCGCGCACGCTGCGCATCGCCATCATAGGCGCCTTCGCCACCCGCATCGCCGTGGCCGGCATGCCGTTCCTGCTGCCCATGCTCTACCAGCTCGGCCTCGGATACAGCCCCCTCGAGTCGGGCCTGCTCATCCTGCCCCAGTCGCTGGCGGCCATGGGCCTGCGCCTCGTCATGCCCAGGCTCCTGCGGCACTTCGGGTACCGGCGCGTGCTGCTCACGAACACGGTGATGATCGGCGTCGTGATCGCGCTGTTCGCGCTCGTGGGCCCCGGGACGCCGACGCCTGCCATCGCTTGCCTGTCCTTCGTGTTCGGCTTCTTCTCGTCCTTCCAGTACACGAGCATGAACACGCTCACATACGCCGACGTGTCCGACGCCGACACGAGCAAGGCCAGCACGCTCGCGAGCGCGGCCCAGCAGATGTCGATGAGCTTCGGCGTCGCCGCGGCGTCGCTCGCGGCGGCGCTCTTCATCCCGCCGCGCGCCCGCGGCACCGTCACGGGCCTCGTCCACGGCATCCACCTGGCCTTCCTGACGCTGGGCGCGCTCACGACCTCGTCGGCGCTCCTCTTTCGCGGTCTGACCAGCACCGACGGTGACAACATCAGCCAGCACAAGATCCCGGAGCCCGAGGCCGTCTAGTCGGCCCCGCGGACCGGTTCGTGCGCTATCGTCGCGCCGTGGACGCCGTCATCTCCGTCGCAAGCCTCACGAAGACGTACGCCTCCGGCTTCGTCGCGCTCAAGAACGTGGACCTCGCCATCCGAAAGGGCGAGATCTTCGCGCTGCTCGGGCCGAACGGCGCCGGGAAGACGACGCTCATCAACATCATCTGCGGCATCGTCACGCCGAGCGGCGGGCACGTGCTCGCCGACGGACACGACATCCAGCGCGACTACCGCGCCGCGCGCTCGAAGATCGGCCTCGTGCCGCAAGAGCTCACGACCGACGCCTTCGAGACGGTGTGGGCCACGGTCACCTTCAGCCGCGGCCTCTTCGGGCGGCGGCCCGACGCCGCCTACGTCGAGAAGCTGCTGCGCGATCTGTCGCTGTGGGACAAGCGCAAGGACCGGATCATGACGTTGTCGGGGGGCATGAAGCGCCGGGTCATGATCGCGAAGGCGCTCTCGCACGAGCCGGAGATCCTTTTCCTCGACGAGCCGACGGCGGGCGTCGACGTCGAGCTGCGCCGGGACATGTGGGCCCTCGTACGGCGCCTGCGCGACAGCGGCGTTACCATCATCCTCACGACCCACTACATCGACGAGGCCGAAGAGATGGCGGACCGCATCGGCATCATCGCCAAAGGCGAGCTCATCCTCACCGAGGACAAGTCCACGCTCATGCGCAAGCTCGGCAAGCGGCAGCTCACGCTGAGCCTGCAGGAGCCGATGGCCGCGGTCCCCGAGGCGCTCGCCGCCTGGCCGCTCGCGCTCAAGGCACGGGGCAGCGAGCTCGAGTACACGTTCGACGCCAAGGACGGTCGCGCCGACGCCGACATCCCGGCGCTGCTGCGCAAGCTCGGCGAGCTCGGCATCGGGTTCAAGGACCTCAACACGCGGCAGAGCTCGCTCGAGGACATCTTCGTCGGGCTCGTGCACGACCGCGCCGAGGCGCGCCCGTGAGCGTCGCCGCCTTCAACCACCGCGGCGTCTGGGCCATCTATCGCTTCGAGATGGCGCGCTTCACGCGCACGCTGCTGCAGAGCGTGGTCACGCCCGTCGTCTCGACGTCGCTCTATTTCGTCGTGTTCGGGTCCGCCATCGGCGGGCGCATGTCGCGCGTCGACGGCGTGCCCTACGGAGCCTTCATCGTGCCGGGGCTCATCATGCTGTCTCTTTTCACGACGAGCATCTCGAACGCCTCGTTCGGCATCTACTTCCCGAAGTTCACGGGCACGATCTACGAGCTGCTCTCGGCGCCCGTCTCGTTCTACGAGATGATCATCGGCTACGTCGGCGCGGCCGTCACGAAGTCGGTGCTGCTCGGGCTCGTCATCCTGGCGACGGCGTCGACCTTCGTGCCCGTGCAGATCCACCACCCGATCGTCATGGCTGCGTTTCTGCTGCTCACGGCGACGACCTTCAGCCTGTTTGGCTTCGTCATCGGGATCTGGGCCACGGGCTTCGAGCAGCTCCAGTTCATCCCGGCCCTCATCGTGACGCCCCTGACGTTCCTGGGCGGCGCCTTCTATTCGATCGACATGCTGCCACCGACCTGGCGCACCGTCGCGCTCTTCAACCCGGTCGTCTACCTCATCAGCGGCTTCCGGTGGAGCTTCTACGGCATGGCCGACGTCGCCGTGGGCGTGAGCCTGGGGATGACGGCCACCTTTCTGCTCGTGCTGCTGGCCGTCGTCGGATGGATGTTCAAAACCGGGTACCGCTTAAAGAAATAGCGGCGACGGCCGCACGATCGGGGCCTTCTGGGAGAGGGTCCGGACTTTCTAGGTGAGCTCTGGGAGCGTGCCCATGTAGGTCGTGCCGAAGCCGGGCGTGGGGACGCCGAGGAAGTTCGAGATCGAGGCGAGGAGCTGGTTGTGCGCCACGCCGGTCTTGCCGCTCGACCAGTAGTTGCCAGTGGCCGTTGCCCAGGTGCCGACCCTGACCGTGCGGCCGGCCGTGAAGGCGCCCCCCGCGCTGCCGACGAGCACGATCGGGATCGAGCTCACCGAGTGGAACGAGCCCTCCGTCATGTCGTTGGCCATGACGATGAGGGTGTTGTCGAGGAGCGTGCCGCCCACGTCCATGGTCGCGTCGAGCAAGCCCGCGAGGTAGGCGAGCTGCTGCATGTACCACGTGTCGATGAGGATCTTCTTGGGGTAGCCGGCCATGCCCTGGTGGGCGATGGCGTGCACCTCACCGAGCCCGCCCCCCCCCCCGCCGAGGTTGAGGAACGGCATCGAGGACGGGCCGCTGCCGCCGTCGTCGGCCCAGGACATCGACACCGCGCGCGTCACGTCGCAGCAGAGCGCCATGGCGACGAGATCATTGAAGCCCTTGATCTGGGCCGAGTATTCGGTGGGCGCGCCCGGGTCCACGGGCTTGCACCCCGCGCCGCCGCCGCCTGCCGTTGCCGTCAAGCTCGTCTCGACCTGCCGGATCGAGTCGAGGTGCGCCGCGATCTTCGCGCGATCGTCGGTGCCCCGGCGCGCCGCGAAGGTCTGCAGCTCGGGCAGGAGGTAATCGATGACGCTCTTGCGACGAGCCTGCTGCGCGAGCAGCGCCGGGTTGGGCGTCGCCGTCATCGTCGGCGACGAGAACAGCGTCTTGAACAAGCGGGCGACCTGGTTTTCGCCCGTGTTGATCGAGCCGTCGGCGCGGTAGCTCGTCGACCTGCCCTGCGCGGTGATGTTGAGCAGGGGCATGGGCAGGTTCACCGTCTTCGCGACGGCCGTCGAGTAGGCCTGGTCGATGGACATGCCCGTCGCCGTGCAGCTCTGTCCGCCGGTGTTCTTGTAGGTGCCCGTGAACATGGTCGGGAAGGAGAAGTGCCCGTCGTAGGTGTGCCCGCCGTCGAGCATGAGCTTGTAGTCGAGGCCCGCCACGAGCGTGACCTTCGCCTTGAGCGCGGCGAGCGGCGCCATGATGACGCTCGCCGTCGGGTCGTCGGCCGGGGGATAGAACGAAGGCTGCGCCACGCCGTTGCTCCAGCCGATCGTCACGAGGCGCTTCACGCCGCCCGCGGCGTGCGCCCGGCCGGACTCGAGCAGCGGCAGGAGAGCCGCGCTCGCGCCCACGCTGCGCAGGAAGTTGCGCCGCGAGAGGTACGCGCGCGTCGTGCTCGTGCGAATGGCCGGAGCTTTCTCGAACACGCCGGCCGCCGCCGGCGGCATCTCCGGGGCCGTCGTCATGAATGTTAGGGACCGTTTCATGGCATCTCCCCCGGCGAAGGGCTCCGATATCGGAAGCTGCGCATCGTCGCGGCGGCCGCCATCAGATCCTGAACCGAGGCGGTGTCGGAGGCGAAGGCGGTCGCCGTCGCCTGGAGCGAAGCGGCGTCGTCGGGGGTGTCCGCGCGCGAGAGCGCGAAGCGCGACCACTCACCCGCGAAGCAAGCCCGCACCTGGGGGCTCTTCGCGAGCAGGCCCACGAGCCCGATGGCGTCGTTGAACGTCTGCGCCTTGCCGTCGAGCGGGATCGAGCCCGAGGCGTCGACGGGCAAGCCGTTGTCCATCGTGCGGTACTGGCCGATGCCGTCGTAGCTCTCGAAGCCGAACCCGATGGGATCCATCGACGTGTGGCAGCCCTTGGCGCACGCGTTCTGGTCGTGCACCTCGAAGCGCTGGCGCGTCGTGCCGCCCGCCGACGCCGGCGCGGGGGGCGGCACGTTCGCGGGCGGGGGCGGCAGCGTCTGGCAGAGCAGCTTCGTGAACACGAACTTGCCGCGCCGCACGGGGTTCGAGCCGTCGGGGCTCCCCGTGAGCGCGAGGAAGCTCCCCTGCGTGAGCAGACCGGCGCGCTGCATCGGGTCGAGGTCGGTCTTGGTCATGGCCGCGCCCGTAACCGACGCGCCGTAGAGCGGGGCCAGCGTGGCATTGATGTACGAGTACGGCGCGCCCAGCAGCGTCGCGAGACGGCCGTCGCCGCCGAACGCGACGTTCTGCACGAACGCGCTCGTCTCGTCGAGCAGCGCCTGTTGCGTGGCCGCCGTATACGTCTTGTAGACGGTCGGGTCCTTCATGTTCGCCGTGAGGCCGTAGAGCCCCATCCAATCCGAGAAGAACGCCGAGACGGTTTGCTTGGCCCGCGGGTCGGCGAGCAGTCGGTGCGCCTCCGCCTGCACGCCCGCGACCGTGTCGAGCTTACCGGCCGCCGCCGACGCGAGCAGCGTGTCGTCGGGCATCGAGCCCCAGATGAAGTACGAGAGCCGCGACGCGATCTGGTACGACCCGAGCCGCACGACGGCGCCCTCGTGGATGTTCATTGCGGTGGGCGCCGCTTCCCAGTGGTACAGGAACTGCGGCGCCTGGAGCATGGCCTCGATGAGCACGCTCACGGCATCCGTGAACGAGAGGTTGAGCGTCGTGCGCGCCGTCATGTAGAGGCCCGTGAGACGCATCGCCTCGTCGGGAGCGACGGGCCGCCGAAAGGCGCGCTGGCCGAAGGTCGTGATGAACTTCTGCGCGCACGCGTCCTCGCCAGTGGCCGGATCGCACGGGAGCAGCATGCCGCTCACGAGCTTGGGCGCCGCCGCGGCCGCGAGGCCCTCGGCCGCCGTGCGCAGCAGGGTCGCGTCCTGGACGGCGACGCCGTCGGCGCGCCGAAACTCGAAGGTCGGATCCAAGTCGGTCGCGAACTGGTTGGCCGGCTGCGACGTGTCGCCCAACAGATCTTGGACGGTGTTGTTGTACTCGCGGTTGGTGAGCCTCAGCATGGGCATGAGGCCCGCGGCGTTGGGATCGGCGCGCGCCGTCGAGCCCCCCGCGCCGGTGACACCACCCGGAGAAGCAGCGCTGCCGCTCCCGGGCGCGGGACCTGCCGTGTCGGGACCGCCCGTGATCTCGCCCTGGCCGCAGGCCATGGCCAGGGAGACCGCGCCGAGGAGAAACAGCTTTGCCGGGGTGGAGCGATTCACGGCACCTCCACTGACCCTCGCACTTCGATGCTCGCGAGAGCCGTGGTCGCGTCGACTGAATGATCAGGGTAAGCGGGCGATGGCCCGGTGTAAAGGACGCTCATCGGCGCACGGCCATTGCGGGCCGTGTCGATTGCGCCTCGTCAATGCTACGCGCCATCGTACTTGTGGTCGTACCTACTACCCCTGCCAGCTCTCACGCGAGGTCGATGAATCCCCGCACCCAGATGAGGTTGATCTCGTCTGCGAGCGCGGAAGGCGTGTCGGTGGTCGTCTCGATGGCCGCCGCGTACGGAACGCCCGCGCGATGGAAGTGGTCGGTGATGCTGCCGTCGTGACACTCGATGAAGCCCTCGGCGTCGGCGCGCACGTCGCTGCCGGGCTCGTAGCCCGAGTCGACGAGGCTGCTGCGCAACACGGGCAGCAGCGCGCCCGAGCGCGCCTGGAGCGGGCGGTATGGCGCGCGATCGCCGAAGACATACGAGTAGAAGACGTGGCCGTGGATGAAGTTGTCCTGGTGCAGGTCGAGCGCGGCCGTCGGCACGGGCCGGCGCGCGAGCTCGCGCGCGAGCGCGAGCGTCTCCTTCGGCCCCGCGTCGTGCGCGCGCCAAGAGAGCACGCTCTCGCCCGCGTGCAGCTCGCCGCGCCACACGCCGGGCGCGATCTCGTAGCGCAGGAAGTCGTTGTTCGGGCGCTCGCCGCCGACGTTGTAGCGCGTGTGCGCCTCGAACCCCGACGGGTTGACGCAGGGATAGAGACGCAGACCCACGCCGCGCGCCTCGGCGTACGCGAACAGCTCGGCGGCGTGCGCGAGCAACGTCAGCGGGCCGGCCTTCTCGTCGCCGTGGAAACCTGCCGTGATGACGACCGAGCGGCCCGCGGCCGCGCCCGCCGCGTTCGTCGCGGCGAGCAACGCGTACTCGCGTCCTCCCTCGACGACGACGCCGAAGTCGGCCGGCGTGGCCACGCCGCGCAGGGACTCGCGCCAGCGCGCTTCATACTCGGCGAAGGTCACTCTTTATCCTGGCACGCGGCGCGTGGCCGCCGCAAAAACGACCGCTACTTGCACTTGCCTGAAAACTGCCGCGCCGCCGGACACATGAAGGCCTGGCCTTCGAGAGGGCCAATCGCGCACTCGGACGTTGGTCGCGATACAATTTCGGTCCCCCAAGACCGCTTCTTGAGAGATCGGTCTTCTTCTTGCTCTTACCCGCCAGCAGACCTGGTGAACACATGAACAAAAGAGCGCTTCTCGGCATCCTTGCGGCGGGCGGCCTGGCCGTCCTCATCTCCTGCGACGGCGGTTCATCCGCAACGTCGGCTGGGCTCGACGCCAACGACTGCCCATACGGGACGTTTCGGCCGGTGGGCCTGAGCGACTGCGTCTTCCCGGCGACCGACGTGAACAATCAGGCGTTCGGCGTCTCCGACAACCGTTGCGCCTCCGGCCAACCCGCCATCCCACCCCAGTGCGTCAGCGACGCCGGCGAGCGCGCTTACCTGTCGACGTCGTCCAAGTGCGCCACGGGCTATCGGTTCTTGCCGGGCGCGTGCGACCGCAACAACGTCTCCACGGGCTTCGGGACGGGCTCGGCCGGCGCGACGAGCACCGGCATAGCCTTCCCGGTCATGGGCGCCGCGGGCGACGCGAGCACCGGCGCGGCAGGGGCGATAGGCACGGCGGGCTCCTTTGCGACCGTCGGCGAGGCTGGCACCGGCGGCGCGGGCGCCAGCGGTAGCGACTTCGCCGGCGCGGGCGGCGTTGCAGGAACCGGCGGCGCCTCCGGGACCGACGGCTCGGCCAGCGCCAGCAGCGTCGACGCGAGCGACGGGTCGGCTGAATCGAGCTTCTAATTTCCATCCGAGGCGCGACATCCACGCCCTGGTCGCGTCACAAAGGCCGCGTCACGGGAAGCCGGGCGCGCGCCCCTGACGCGCGAGGGCGAGAATGGCGCCCAGGCGCTCGAGCAGATCGTCGAGCTGAGGCTCGGTGAGCGAGGCGCGGAGCTCGAAGCGCTGATCACTCGCACGCGCCGTGACGCCGTCCAAGTACGGGCCGAGGCCCAGCATGAGGATCTGCGCGTTGCGCTTGGCGTCGCGCAGCGTCTCCTGCATCTTCGTCACGAGCGCCTGCGCGTCGGCCGTCGTCGCGACGTCGCCCACGACGAGCGCGTCGAGGCCGCGCCCGAGATCGATGCCCACGACGAGGTTCATGAGCGAGGCGGCGCCGCGCAGCTGAGGATCGCCTTGGAGCAGCGCGCGGCGCGTCTCGGCGGGAACGATCGCGGCGGCCCAGAGCGCGTGACCGGCGGCGCGCTCGGCCAGGCGCCCGAGATCGATGTTGGTCGCCGCGCTGTCGCCGGGGTGCGCGGTCTCGGCGAGGTCGGCCAGACGCGGCGCCCAACCTCCCGCGCCCAGCACGAACGTCTTGTCGCCCACGAAGAAGCCGGCCAGGTCGGGATTTCCGCGCGCCGACCAGAGCGTGAGGCGGCCATGCGGCACGCTCACGAGGTCGTCGCCCTTCTTCTGGAGCTGGTCGCGAACGTAGGCGACGAGGCGCGCCTCGGAGAGGTGCTCGGCGCGCAACACGAGCGCGAGCTCACCGCGCTGGCGCGCGTCCTCGGGAAAGCCGACGAGGATGCTGTCGAGCTGCGCGAGCGGATCGAAGCCCGTGCGCCGCGTGAGCTCCTGCAGCTCGCGATCGCCGTCGGGATCCTGCTTGCCGAGCGCGGAGAGCTTGGCGGCCGCCGGGCTCGCCCTCAGCTTTGCGGCGTCGAGCGACACGACGACGCGCACGGGCTCGGGCAGGAGCGCCAGGCGGCCTTGGACCGTGGCCGCGGGATCCGTCTTGTGGGCGCAACCGTCGCGGCAAGCCCCCACGAGGCCGAGCGCGAGCGCGACGACCGGGATGACTGGAAAGGCGACGCGCGTTCGCGCGATAGTGCGGGCGATGTCTTGGATACGCATGAGGTTCAAGGACCAGCCGGTCTGGGTGCGCGCCGACGACGCGGGGCACCCCGTCCTCGACGGCGAGGGCCGCGCCGAGATGAAGTACCGCGAAACCGACCCCAAGAGCTACCGCCCGGCGCTCGGGAACTTGATGCCCGACGGAGGGTCGGGAAGCGGCGGCGCCGCGCGCGCGGACGCGCAGCGCGCGCGCTCCGGGGCGCCTCGGCCGAGCGCGCAGCGCGCCGCGGCCCGCAAGCTGGCGTCGCCGCGTGCGGCCAGCGTGGCGGGCGCCGTCGAGATCTGGACCGACGGCGCGTGCTCGGGCAACCCGGGCCCCATGGGCATCGGCGTCGTCGTCATCGACGGAGACACGCGTCGCGAGCTCGGCGAGTACCTGGGCACGGGGACGAACAACATCGCGGAGCTGGTCGCGATCGAGCGCGGCATCGCGATCGCGTCCGAGCTGACGAAGGGCGTCCGCGAGCGCCCGCTGCGCGTCTACAGCGACTCGAGCTACGCCATCGGCCTGCTCGAGAAAGGATGGAAGGCCAAGGCCAACCAGGAGCTGGTCGCGCGCATCCGCCAGTCGGTGGCCGCCTGCCCGCGCCTGTCGTTCGTCAAGGTCGCGGGCCACGCCGGCGTCCCCGAGAACGAGCGCTGCGACGTCCTGGCCCGCCA
The DNA here is from genome assembly GCA_035939455.1 of Polyangia bacterium. Taxonomy (GTDB): domain Bacteria; phylum Myxococcota_A; class Polyangia; order Fen-1088; family Fen-1088; genus DASZFV01. Next base: position 2,363 of record DASZFV010000064.1, on the reverse strand, counting down.
GGCCATCTCTCGCGGCCTCATGCCGTGAACGTGCTGGCGACCTCGTCGAGGCGGGCGAAGCGGGCGCCGGCGGCGCGCGCGGCGGTGAGTGTCTCGTCGAGAGCGGCGAGCTTGTGCGCGAGCGGGCGGCGCAGGTCGGGCTGGCGCGCGACGAGCGCGGGCGGGATCTCGTCGGCGTCCGCGTCGGCGAGATCGATGCCGTGCAGCTCGAGGTTGAAGAAGGGCGCGCGCAGCGCCACGGCGATCAGGTGGCGGCGCATCCAGCCGGGCGCCGTCACGAGGCTGGTCCCGAAGACGGGCAGGCGCGCGAGCGGCGTGACGGTCATGGGCAGCTCGACGAGGTCGTTCGCGCCGGCGTCGCCCGACTTGCCGGCCGCGGCCCGATAGGGCGCGCCGGGCGCGGGGCGGTAGGGCGCGCGCGGCGCCGCGAGCACGCGGGGCGTGTCGAGGATGCTGCCCGACTTCCGCCCCACGAGGCGCATGGCACCCAGGACGGCGGCCTTGGCCCCGTAGTAGGCGAGCGATGGGAACGCCGAGGAGTCGTAGCGGTAGCTGCGCGCGCGCAACATCTCGATGAGCTCGCTCGAGACGGCGTAGCCGGGCGCGCGGAAGCCGCGCGGCGCGGCGCCGCCGCAGGCGCCGATGAGACCGTGCGCGCGATCGATCTCGGCCGCGATCGCGGTCGCGGGCAGGCGCACGAGGTCGTACGGGTGCGAGTAGGTGTGGCTCGCGAGCTCGTGGCCATCGCGCGCCAGGGCCGCGAGGAGCGCGCGGCCCTCGACGTCCTCGTCGAGGTCGCGCGCCACGACGAAGAAAGTCGCGCGCACGCCGTGGCGCGCGAAGAGCTCGGCGAAGCGGGGCAGGCAGCGGCGCAGGATGGCGTGGCGCGCGCGCTCGGGCGGCGCGCCCGGCATCGCGTGAATGCGCCAGTAACACTCGACGGGGTCGAGGTCGACCGAGACGGAGACGACGCGATCTGACATATGCTCGGCTCGTGCTTACCACGCCCGTCGCTGCGCCGGTCACCTACCGGGTCGTCATGCCCGACCCGCAGAGCCACGAGTACGAGATCCAGCTCGACGTGCCCGCGCTCGCGGGGCGCGAGACCGTCGACCTCGTCTTCCCCGCCTGGGCGCCGGGCAGCTACCTCGTGCGCGACTTCGTGCGCCACGTCTACCGCCTCGCCATCACGGACGAGCGCGGGCGCGCCCTGCCCGCCCAGCGGCTCGACAAGGGACGCTGGCGGGTCGAGACGGGCGGTCGGCCCTTTCGCGCGCGCTACCGCGTCTTCGCATTCGAGCAGAGCGTGCGCACGTCGTTCCTCGACGACAGCCATGCCTACTGGAACGGCACGAGCCTCTTCTTCTTCGTCGACGGCGAGCTCGCCCGCCCCTGCCGCGTCATCGTGAGGCCGCCGCCGCGCGCGCGTTGGCACGTCGACACGGCGCTCGAGCCGGTGCGCGGCGCGCGCCTCACCTGGGCGGCGGCCGACTTCGACGAGCTCGTCGACGCGCCCTTCGAAGTCGGCACGCACGCGCGGCGGCGCTTCACCGTGGGCCGCGCGCGGTTCGAGCTCGCCCTTTACGGCCGCACAAACGCTGAGGTCGATCGCCTCGTCGACGTCCTCCGGCGCGTCGTCGCGGCCACGGGCAAGATCTTCGGCGGCTTCCCCTTTCGGCGCTACCTCTTCATCGTGCACGCGCTGCCCGTGGGCTCGGGCGGCCTCGAGCACCGCGCGTCGGTGACGATGGACATCACGGGCCTGTCGTTCGAGGACGAGACCGGGTATCACAAGTTCTCCGATCTGGCGGCGCACGAGTTCTTCCACGCCTGGAACGTCAAGCGCATCCGCGACGCGACGCTCGGGCCGTTCGACTACACGCGCGAGAGCTACACGCGCCTGCTGTGGCTGCACGAAGGCTTCACCGACTACCTCGCGAAAGTCATCATCCTGCGCGCGGGCGTGACGCGCGAAAAGCACTTCTGGAGGTGGATCGCCGAGGACTGGCCGAAGTACGCGAGCCGCCCTGGCCGCAACGAGACGCCGCTCTCGGAGCTCTCGTTCGAGGCCTGGATCAAGCTCTACAAGCCAGTCGAGAACCACGTCAACCGCGCCGTGAGCTACTACGAGAAGGGGCTGTGGGTGGGCATGGCGCTCGACCTGACGCTGCGCCTGCGCACGGGTGGCAAGCGCGGGTTGCCCGAGCTCTTCCGCGTGCTGTGGCACGATCTCGACGAGGGCGCGCGCCACGTCGCCGAGGCCGACGTCCGCGCGGCGGCGCGCACCGTCGCGGGGGCGCGCGCTGGCTCGCCCGCGGCGCGCGAGCTCGACGCGTTCTTCGACCGCTACGTCAACGGCACCG
>DASZFV010000063.1:0-5943 GCA_035939455.1 Polyangia bacterium | reverse complement strand
TTCTGGTGGGCGCACGTCAAGTGGATCATGGTCGGCCGCTTCGAGCCGACAGACTTTGACCGCGTCAAGGAGCTCGCGGTGTTTCCGGAGCTGCGCTGGCTCAACCGCTTCTACCTCGTGCCGCCGCTCACGGGCGCCCTGGTCCTCGGTCTCACGTTGGGCGCGTGGGGCGTCGTGTGGGGCTTCCTCGTCTCGACGACGCTGCTCTGGCACGGCACGTTCTGCGTGAACTCGCTCGCGCACGTGTGGGGCGGCAAGCGCTACGCGACGGATGACGACAGTCGCAACAACTTCTTCATCGCGCTGTTCACGCTCGGGGAGGGCTGGCACAACAACCACCACCACTACCAGCGCTCGGAGCGGCAGGGCTTCTTCTGGTGGGAGCTCGACATCACCCACCTCGTGCTCACGGCGCTGTCGTGGGTGGGGCTCGTCTCCGAGCTCCACGCCCCGCCACGGCACGTGCGCGACGGCGTCCAGCCGCCCGAGCAGCAGGCGGCATAGGCGTCGGGCTTCGGTCGCGACCTACGGCTCGGCCCTGAACCGCGACTTGTAATGGCGGCAGCGCGCCGTCTGGACGTAGCCGTAGATCGCGGACGCCAGGTAGGGGACGGTGGCGACGCCGATGCCGATCGTGATGAGGCGCGCTCCGGCGTCGCGTTCGATGTACGTGAGCGTCCCCAGGCTGCCGGCGATGATCGTGTCGACGATGGGCAGCCCAATCGAGTCCGTGCATGGGTGCTCCGACGAGTCGGCGCGCACGGGATCGGGCCAGGTCGAAGGCGGCGGCGCTGGCTTGATGACCTGGAACGAGCAGCCGCCGACGACGAGCGCCCAGGCGACGGCGCCGACCGCCTTTCGGCGGGGAGCTCGGCGCGCGTGCTCGGGCGACATGGCGCCCCTGGTTACCACGACGCGCGCGCGCTCACCAATTTGCTCACGTCAGGCGCACGCAGACGCGCAGCGGGCGCCGCTCGCCCTGGTCCAAGCGAACGGTGAAGATCGCACCGTCGTTGACGTGGGCGGGGATCGCGAGCAAGGCCGTGACGTCGTCCGTGATGGTGCCCGCGAACTCGCAGCGGGCGCACCAGAGGCGGTCGCGCGTCGCGCATCCGCCGCAGGTGGGGCAGGGCACGCGCAGCGGGACGCCCAGGGCGGCGTGTCCGCCGGCGCGCGCCTCCTCGCGCGTGAGGAGAAGCTCGACGACGCCGTCCGGCCGCTCGCGCGCCACGCCGCGCGCCACGAGCGTGCGCAACGGCGCCGCGAGGCGCGCGATGACGACGAGCCCGGGGTGCGCCGAGACGGCCGCGGCGCCGTGAGCCGCCGAGGCGACGACGCGGGCCGCGGCGTCGTGCGCGGCGCGCGCCGTCGGGTTCGAGAGCAATCCGTAGGCGCGGGCCGCGCTCTGAAAAGCGGCGGTCGAGGCGGCGCCCGCGCGGTCGGGGTGCACGCGCAGCGCGAGACAGCGGAAGGCGCGCCGGATCTCCGCGGCGCTCGCGGCGCGGTCGACGCCGAGCACGGCATACGGATCGTCGGTGCTCGTCACGGCCACCGTCGCGCTCACGGTTTCTTGGGCGCGTACTCGCGCCGCGCCGGAACGGAGACGAGATCGCCCGTGGGAAGCACGAGCGCCGTGAGCGCGCCCCCGTAGACACAGCCCGTGTCGAGGCCGGTCGCCCACCGATGCCGTTGCAAGCCGCGCACGGCGTCGTGTCCGTACACAGCGTGCGGTGGGCCGATCCACATCGCCCCCCACGGCGTGCCTTCGATCTTCTTCGTCGGTTGCCCGTCCTCCGTGATGCTGCGCAGGTTCAACAGGTATTTGCGCTCCTGCGCCTCGAGCGGCACGCCGGGCACGAGCCCCCCGTGCACGACGACGTGCGACGGCGCGGCCTCGCCGTCCTCGAGCGCGATCCAGAAAGGACGCGCCTCGAGCCAGGCCAGGTTCTTCGCGCCGAGCGTCGCCGCGACGGCGACGTGCTGCGGGCGGGGCCGGGGATCGGCGGCCGGGTTGCGCGCGTGGAGCACGGCGGCGTCGTGATTGCCGAGCACGGCCTCGATGTTCGCGGCGCGCGCCCAATCGACGACGCCGCGCGAGTCCGGACCCTTGGCGACGAGATCGCCGACCATGACGTAGCGCGTGTCGCTGGGAACGCCGCAGCGCTCGACGAGCGCCAGCAGCTCGTCGAGGCACCCGTGCACATCTCCGACAATCACCGTGCGCATCGCACACAGTTTGGATCGCAAAGGATGGTTGAGGAAATGCCGAATCTGGCGATGATAGTCCTCGTGCGGGCCCTCACGCGCGGAGCCACTCTCCTGGCCGCTGTCTGCCTGTCGGCCACGGGCGCCCTGGCGCCCGCGGGCTCGTCGCTCGGCGTCGGCGTCGCGCAGGCGCGATCGTCACGGCGGCACGCGCACGCGCGCGCGCCGCGCCCGCCGGAGGCGAAGGTGACGCCCGGGCTGCGCGTCTCGGTGCAACCGATCGAGGGCGAGCGCGGCCCGGCGCTGCGTGATCAGATCGCGCGTCTCCTGCGCGCGCGCGGCTGCCGCGTCGTCATGACGCTGCCGCGGGTTGACGGCACGGGCCAGTACCTCACGATGGCGCGGGACAACCGCCTCGCGGCGTTCGTCTCGGCCGACATCGAGAAAGGCCGCTCGCGCGAGAGCGTGACGTTCCTCGTGTGGGACGGCGCTTCGGGCTCCGTGCTCGGGCGCTGGTCGGCCAGCGCCGCGCCCAAGACCCTTCCCAAGACCGTCGCCAAAGGCTTCTGGAAGAACCTCGGAGCGCGCTTCGAGGGCGCCGCGGCGCCCGCGTCGGACGAGCTCGGAGAGGCGCCTCCGATGTACGTCAACGCGGGCGAGCCGCTCCAGTAGCCGGCTACTCGCTGACGGTGACCTTGATCATCTGCACGGGCGTCTTGGGGCGGTCACGCTCGTCGCGCGCCACCCTCGAGATCTTGTCGGCGACGTCCATGCCGGCGGTCACCTTCGCGAAGACCGGATGCTTGGAGGGCCCGGGCGAGAACCAGTCGAGGTAGGGGTTGTCGGCGACGTTCAGAAAGAACTGACAGCTGCCGCTGTTGGGCTGGCCCGTATTGGCCATCGAGAGCGTGCCGCGCGAGTTCGAGATCTTGGCCTCGGGCGGGTGCTCGTCCTTGAGGCGGCCATCGGGGCTATCGCCCGTGCCGGCGCGCGGGCTCTGCGGGTCGCGGCTGTGGGGACAGCCGAACTGGATCATGAACTTGTCGATGACGCGGTGAAAGTGCAGGCCGTCGTAGAAGCCGCTCTTCGCGAGCTTGATGAAGTTGCCCGCTGTGATGGGCATCTTGTCCTTGAAGAGCTCGAGCGTGATGTCGCCGAGGGAGGTGTTGAGCACTGCCGTGGGGTTCGCCATGGCGCGCAGTTTAGCCCAAGTCGTGCGCGGCGGGCGCGCCGCATGGCCTCACGGCCGCGAGCCGGTCGCCGGTCGAAGAACGCTATCGCGCGGGCACGATACCCGACGCTGGCGAGACCAGCCCGGCGCCGACCTCTTCAAAGGTCTCGAAGGGCGTGAACGGAATGTCGGACTCCGCGCAGAGCCTGGCGAGCGTGCTGTCGCGGACCGCGAAGATGCGCTCGCAGGTGCGCGCCGCGGGAAAGTCCAGCCTCCCGTCGCCTACGTAGACGGTCGAGTGGCCGGGATGGCGCGCGCGCAGCAGCGCGACGACATGCGCCTTGAAGTCGCGCCCCGCGGGCAACGTGAGGCCGGTCGGCAGCTCGACGCTCCAACGGTCGTGCTCGAAGCGGCCCTCGAAGGCCGTGAGCGCCAGGCCTGGAGGCAGGAGCGGGCGAATATAGAAAGCCAGACCGTGGCTCAGCACCTCGAACGGCCAGGCCTGCGCGGCGCAGGCGGCGACGAAAGCGCCGAAGCCGGGCCGCAGGCGCCCGAGGGGCAGCACCTCGGCCAGGAGCGCCTCGGGGCCGCGCGCGACGTCGCCATACCCGCGCGCGATCATCTCGAGGGGCGAGAGGATGCCCTCGCGCGACAGCGGCGTGAGCACGGCGCGCCAGTCGTAGGGCAGGTACCGGTCCCAGACGATGTTCGTGAGGTCGTCGAGCGTGATCGTGCCGTCGAAGTCGCTCACGACCACATAGGGCGGGCCGCCGGCGTGAGAGGTGGACGCCGCCTCCTTCACGCGGCGCTTCCGGCGTCCGAGAAGGTCGCGATCACGGGCGCGTGGTCGCTCGTGCCCACCTCGCGCAGCGCCGGGCACGCGCTGACGCGCGCCGCGAGGCCGTCGCTCGCCAGCACGTAGTCGAGCCGCCAGCCGATGTTGCGCGCGCGCATGTTGCGCCAAGGCGCCCACCACGAGTACATCGCGCCGTTGGCGGGATCGAGCTCGCGGCCGAGATCGTGGAGGCCCGCGGCGTCGAGCAGGCCTGCAAACAGAGCGCGCTCCTCTGGGAGCTGGCCGGGCAGGCGCGGGTTGCGCTCCTTCGGGTGGACGTCGATCTCGGCGCGCGCGACGTTCATGTCGCCGCACAGCACGAGCTCGCGGCCCGCGTCGCGCATCGCGGCCGCCCAGCCCGTGAGCGCCTCGAGGAAGCGAATCTTGGCCGGCAGATCCTTGCCGCCGTTGGGTACGTAGATCGACGCCACCGCGAAGGCGCCCGCGGCCGACTCGACGTCGGCGACGGCGATGCGCGCCTCGTGGTCGAAGGGTGGGTGGGAGATCGTGGGGCACGCCGAGGCGAAATCGCGCCTCACGTGCAGCGCGACGCCGGAGTAGCCCTTCATGCCGTGCCATATGCAGAAATAGCCGGGCACTTCGCCGATCTCCTTGGGCAGGTGATCGGGCGCGACCTTGATCTCCTGGAGGCAGAGGACGTCGGGGCGTTCGCGCTCGACGAGGGCGGCGACCTCGTCGCCGCGCGCGCGGACGCCGTTGACGTTCCAGGTGACGATCTTCACGGGCTCCCATCTTCATAGCCGCTTTGGGCCACTTTGTGGGTGCGACGTCGACGATTCAATAGGCGCGCGCGAGGGAATCGAAGGTAGCATCAGGCATGCCCTCGGGATCGGCCGGCCCCGCCGCCGCGCGCACGGACCGCGGCGACGCGGGCGAGCCGCCGCCGGGGCCGGGCTCGACCTCGCCGCGCGCGCTCGTGACGGTCGTCGGATGGGGGGTTTTCGTCACGTATATGGGTTGGCCCCAGTTGCTCGCGCGCCTGCCGCTCGGCCTGTCCCTCAAGAACGATCTGGGGCTGCCGCCGCAAGAGCTGGCGGCCTTCTGGGCCGTGGCGACGATTCCGTGGTACCTCAAGCCCATCATCGGCCTGTTCGTCGACGCGACCCTCCCCTGCGGCGCTCGCCGCCGCGCGTACCTGTTGCTGGCGAGCCTCGCCGCGAGCCTCGCGTGGCTGGCGTTCGCGCTCGTGCCGCGCGCGTACACGCCGCTGCTCGTCGTCGCGGTCGCAGTCAACGCGCCGCTCGCCGTCGTGAGCACGAACGTCGGCGGCCTGCTCGTCGAGCTCGGCCAGCGACACGGCGCCACGGGGCGCTTGAGCGCGCTCCGTCAGACTCTCGTGGGCGGCATGAACCTCGTCGCGGGGCCCGTGGGCGGCTGGCTCGCGGGCCGCGCCTTCGGTTGGACGGTGGGGCTCGGTGCGCTCATCGTCGGCTCGTTCGTGCCGGTCATCGCCGCTCTCTGGCGGGCGCCAACCGCAATCGGCGCGCCGCGCAGCCCGGCCGCGGAGCCGGCGGCGGTGCGCAAGCACCTCGCCGCGACGCTGCGTTCCCGCCCGACGCTCACGGCGGCGGCCCTCGTGTTCCTCGTGTACGTCGCGCCTGGGCTGCAGACGCCGCTGCTCTATTATCAGCAGGACGTCCTTCACTTCGATCCGCTCTTCATGGGCCTCTTGCAGACCTGGGCGGGCGCGGGCGTCATCCTTGGCGCGCTC
>DASZFV010000062.1:0-4374 GCA_035939455.1 Polyangia bacterium | reverse complement strand
GGTCGAGCGCACCGCGCGCCTGGCGCTGCGCCTTCATCTGGCGGGCGAGCGAGTCCATGTGGCGCAGCGCGGGCAAGAACGGCTCGTACTTCTTGCGCTTGCCACGCGTGTCTCCCGCGAGCGCCGCCGCGACGCCCGGATAATCGAGGCGCGCGCGCGAGTGGATGACGGCCGCGCAGAAGTCGTGCTCGACCATGTGGGCGTGGCGGTCGAGATCCATGCGCACGACCATGGCGAGCCTGTCCTCCTCGGGCACGAGCGAGCACATGTGCGCAGAGAGCGGCTCCGGCAGCATGGGGATCGCGCGGTTCGGCAGGTAGATGCTCACGCCGCGCCGCTGCGCCTCGACGTCGATGGGTGAGCCCTCATGAACGTAGTGCGAGACGTCGGCGACGGCGACCCACAGCCGCGTGCCGCCGCTGGGCAACCTCTCGATGGCGACCGCGTCGTCGAAGTCGCGCGCCGTCTCGGGATCAATCGTCGTGAACTCGACGTGACGGAGATCGGCGCGATCGGCGCGCTCTGCGGGCCGAACCTCGCGCGGCAGCACCTCGGCGAGATGCGCGACGGGCGCGGGGAACTCCTCGGTGACGTCGGCGCAGGCCAGGACCTTCTCGACCTCGGTGCGCGGGTCGTCCGGGTCGCCGAGGACCTTGAGCACCTCGGCCTCGAGCGGCCCGTCGACGATGTCCGGGTAGCGCTTGATCTCGGCGACGACGGACTGGCCCACGAGCCCGGCCGCGACGTGGCCCACGAGGGTTACGGGGCCCGTGATGCGGGGATCGTCCGGCTGCAGGATCGTGTGCTTGCCGGCGCGCGCGAGCTGGCCCGTGATCTTGGCGCGCCCGCGCGAGATGACGCGCGCAACGCGGCCCTCGATGCCGCGCACGCCGGGCCAGGCTTCGATCTCGACGATGTCGGCATCCATGGCGGCGCCGCGGTTGCGTGCGGAGACGTGGACGTCCTCGGACTTGTCGTCTGGGACGACGAAGCCGTATCCCGCGGGATGAATCTTGATCCGGCCCGTCAGCTTGCGCGTGGGCGAGCCGGGCGAGACGCGATCGCTCTCGTTGAAGTTCTCGAATGACAATGAAGGTTCCGTTTCTGCAGGTTGCGAGCAAATGTTGTGTGAGGTGAGCTCACGGCGACGGCGCGCTCGGCGCGCGCAGGGCATAGAGCTTCCGATCGTCCGAGCCCACGAAGATGGTGCCATCGGCGGCGAGGGTCGGCGAGCTGTCGACGTCGCCGCCGAGCTCAACCGACCAGCGCAGATGACCGTCGGGCTCGAGACAGTAGAGGCGGTCATCCTGCGAGCCGAACAGGATGGCACCCTTGGCGTCGACCAACGCCGACGAAATGATGCGATCGCCGCTGCGAAAGGTCCAGGCCAACGTCCCGTCGAGCCTCACGGCGTACAGCTGCGCGTCGAACGAGCCGACGTAGATCATGCCGTTTCCGACGGCGACCGAGGCCCGCACGTCGCCCCCAGTCGTGAAGGCCCAGCGCAGCGTCCCGTCGGCGCCGAGCGCGTAGATCTTGCGGTCGTCGGAACCGACGTAAATCGTGCCGTCGTCACCCACGGCCGGCGCCGCGTCGACGTCGCCCCCCGTGCGGAAGTCCCACCGCTTGGCGCCGTCGGGTCCGATGCCGTAGATCAGATCATCCTGCGAGCCGGCGACGACCGTGCCGTCCGAAAGCACGGCCGGCGCGGAGGCGACGTGCCCGCCGGTCGCGAACCGCCACCGCAACGTGCCGTCGGGGTTGATGGCGTAGATCCCGTCGCCGCCCGTGTAGACGACCCCGTCGGGTCCAACCGTCGGGCCCGCGTCGACGTCGCAGCGGCTCGCCTCGGGGCCGACGCCGATGCGCTGCGGGCAGGCGCCGATCTGGAAGATCCAGCGCGGCTTGGCGCTCGACGGCATGACCGCATAGAGGTGGTCGTCGTCGGAGCCGATGTAGATCGTGCCGTCGTGTGCGATCGCCGGCGAGCCGAAGATGATGTCGCCGGTGGCGTAGCTCCACTTCATGGCGCCGTCGCGACCCACGGCATAGAGCCGCCCATCGTGCGAGCCGAAGAGCACGGTGCCGTCAGCGGCCACGGCGGGCGAAGAGACGACCGCGCCGCCCGTGGCGACCATCCAGGCGATCTCGGGCTTGCCCGCCGGCAGGTTGAACGGCGAGCGCCCGCGGTGCGCAGCGCCCAAACGAAACATCGCCTGTGCGGGCTCGAGCGCGTACTGCGGCAGCGGCGTGACGGGCGCGTTCGCGGCGCTGGCCGCTGCACCAGCGCGCGCGCCCTGCGGCCAGACGCAGCTGCCGGCCTCGCAGACACGATCCAGCTTGCAATCGCGGTCGGAGCCGCAGCTGCTCCCGAGGTGCGCACAAGCCACAGCGGCGACGCCTGAGAGCGCGATGGCCAACATGGCCATTCTGGCCAGCGGGGACAATGTGGACGGCGGGGCCAGAGTGGCGACGGTGAACCGGAGAGCGGGGGGCTGAACCTGCGGGGCGCGCTCACGACGGGGCGCCAACCACGAAAGAAACGATCTTTTGATGACCGCAAGGTTAGGCCAATTCGGAAAACACGCAAGGCCGGACCTCGTTGGGGAGTGGGTCAGGCGGGCCGAGACGGAGCGCGCGCGTTCTGGTATCGTAGAGGTTCGTGCGTTTCGTTCGACCTCTCCTGCTCGGCCTCCTCGCGGCGAGCGCGAGCTTCGCGAACGGGGCGTGTCGCGCCAAGGCGACGTCGCACAACGCAGCGCTGCCGCCCGCCGCGGCCGACGCCGCGGTGGCCGTCGCCGCCGCGCCGCCGGCCCCTCCGGTCTCTCTCCCGAGCAAGCTTGGGCGCGCCGGCATCAAGCACGTCGTGATCGTCAGCGAGGACGGCCTACGCCCCGACGCGCTCACTTCCGTGCACGCGGCGGTCCACGAAGAGCTCATGCGGCGTGGCGCCTGGTCGCTCACGGCGCGGACGATTCGCCGCGCCTCTACCCTGCCCTCGCACGCGGCGATGCTGTCGGGCTTCGACGTCAAGGAGCACGGTCTGTTCTGGAACTCGTGGAAGCCCGAGCGCGGGTGGATTCACGTCCCCACGGTATTCGACGCGGCCGAGGCGTCGGGCGGCACGTCGGCGGCCTTCGTCGGCAAGAAGAAGCTTCAGCACATCGCGCACCCGGGCTCCGTCGACATGTTCTCGCGCCCCGGCTACTTCTGTAAGAAGGTCGTCGAGCAAGCGGCGCAGTACTTCGTCGACAAGAAACCGCAGGTCGAATTCATCCACTTCTCCGATCCTGACGACCTCGGGCACTCCGTCGGGTGGATGTCGAACCCGCAGCTCGAGGCCGTGCGCCACAGCGACAAGTGTCTCGGTACGCTCATCGACGCCGTGCACGCCGCCGGCATGGACGGCGAGACGCTCTTCATTCTTTCGGCCGATCACGGCGGCCACGGCCGCAACCACGACGGTCACATCGAGGAGGATCGCCTCATCCCGTGGATCACGTGGGGCCCCGGCGTGCGCCCCGGCCACCGGATCAAGAGCCCGATCATCACGCTCGACACGGCGGCGACCGCCTTGTGGGCGCTCGGCTACCCGGCGCCCGCCGGCCTCAAGGGTAAACCCGTCCTCGAGGCCTTCGAGACCCCCGCGCAGGCCTCGCTGCCCTGACTCGACCAGAGTCGGCTGGTCGATTCGGCTTCGCCGCAGCGGCTAGAAGAAGTTAATCGCGAAGGTCGGCAGAGACCAGTTGAGCCAGGTCTGGTCGGCGCCCTGGATTGTGTAGCGCGCGGCGGTGATCGTCGACTCGACGTCGAGCGACCAATCCCAGCCCTGGATGAGCTCGATGCCGATGCCGCCCATGAGCGCCCCACCCCAGGTCGAGTAGTTAAAGTTGTCCTGGTTGACCTGCGCGAGCCCGAAGCCGCCCTTGAGGAACAATCGCTCGCCGATGAAGATCTGGAGCGCGGCGAGGTGGGCCGTCTGCGAGAAGACCGACGGGCCGCGGTCGACGATGGCGCCCTCGATGTCCCACATGAGAATGAGCCCGGGCCGCAGCCCGAAGCCGAGGCGCGCAGTGTAGGCCATCCCGGACTGCGTCGTCGAATTGCCGCCGTCGCTGGCGAGCTTGAGACCTCCGAATCCGATCCCGCCTCCGATCGTGAAAGGCCGATCGGTCACGCGGCGGAGACGCGGCGGCTGGAGCGCGTAGTGATTGTAGTAATACGGGCGCGTACCGTAGCCCGGACCGTACCCGTAGGGGCTCGGACCGTAGCCGGGCGGGCGCCCGTAGCCCGTTGGCGGACCGTAGTAGGTCCGCGGCGGAGGGTAGCCGTTGGGCGTGCCATAGCCGGGGGGGGGAGCGTAGCCGGGGGGGG
>DASZFV010000061.1:0-2618 GCA_035939455.1 Polyangia bacterium | reverse complement strand
CGTGCGCGACCATCTCCCGCGGCGAGCGCGGGCCCACCAAGATCCAGGGGCTCGCGGCGGGGTTCGTGCCCAGGAACTACGATGCGTCCGCGGTCGACGAGGTCCGCACCGTCACCGACCGCGCGGCCTACGACACCAAGGCCGCGCTCGCCCGCGAGGAGGGCCTCCTCGTCGGCCTGAGCTCGGGCGCGGCCATGCGCGTCGCGCTCGACGTCGCGCGCGAGCTCGGCCCCGGCAAGACCGTCGTCACGATCCTGTGCGACACGGGCGAGCGCTACTTCTCCTCGGACGCCTACTTTGAGTGACGGCCCGTCGTCCGGCGTCCGCGGCGTTCTCATACTGGGTGCGGGCGGCCTCGGCTGCCCGGCCGCCTTCGCGCTCGCCGCCGCCGGCGTACGCGAGCTCGGCGTCGTCGACGGCGACGTCGTCGACGTGACCAACCTGCACCGACAGATCCTGCACGGCGAGGCCGACGTCGGCATCTTGAAGGTCGAGTCGCTCGCGCACACGCTCGAGCGGCGCTTCCCGCGCGTGCGCGTCACGCCGCACGCCACGCGGTTCGACGCCTCGAACGCCATCGCGCTCGTGATGGGCTACGCCGTCGTCGTCGACGGCTCCGACAACTTCGCGACCAAGTTCGTCGCCAACGACGCCTGCGTGCTCGCGCGGCGGCCGCTCGTGCACGGCGCGGCCGTGGGCACGGGTGGCCAGCTCCTCACGGTGCCGGCGGGCGGGAGGCCCTGCTACCGCTGCCTGTTCGAGGAGCCGCCGTCCGCGGGCGTGGGACCGTCATGCGCCGAGGCCGGCGTGCTCGGCCCCGTGCCCGGCGTCATCGGCGCGCTGCAGGGCGCCGAGGCGGCGCGCCTCCTGCGGGGCGAAAACCCCGCCTTCGCGGGGCGGCTCCTCCAGTATGATTCCACGGGCATGGCCGTCCGAGCGGTCCGCTTCAATCCCAACCCGACCTGCGCCGTTTGCGGCGCTGCGCCGCGCATCCGCGCGCTCGACGCCGCCGAATACGGGGACGACGCCTGTCGAACCTGAAGCGTCCCAGGACCTGAACCCAAGGAGACACGCATGGCCACCATCCGCATCCCGACGCCGCTTCGCAAGCTGACCCAGGGCAAAGAGGAGATCACGGCGACCGGCGCGACGGTCGGCGCCCTCATCGCGAGCCTCGAGATGGCTTATCCGGGCCTCAAGGAGCGCATCTGCGACGACAGCGGCCAGGTGCGGCGCTTCGTGAACATCTTCGCGAACGACGAGGACATCCGCTTCCTCAAGGGCCTCGACACGCCGGTCAAGGACAGCGACGAGATCTCGATCGTTCCCGCCATCGCGGGCGGCCACCGCTAGCCCCGCGCACGCCCGCCGCGCCCATGAACCCGGCAACCGTCACACGCTTCGCGCGCCAGCTCGCGCTGCCCGAGGTCGGCCCCGCCGGCCAGGAGCGCCTCGGCGCCACGCGCGCCGCGATCGTAGGCGACGCGCTCGCGGCGGAGATCGTGGCGCGTTACCTCGCCGCCGCGGGGGTCGGCGCGTTGAGGCTCATCAGCGACGGCACGGCGGCGCGGGACTGGGAGGCGGCGCTCCGCGGCTCGAACCCCGACGTCGCCGTCGAGCACGTAGCCCGACCCGCCGATGGCCCGGGCTGGATGGCGGGGCTCGACGGCGCCGCGATCGTCGTGCGCGCCGACTTCGGCGACGACGCCATGCTGCCCGCCGCGATCCGGCGCGGCGTGCCGGCCGTCATCCTGCGCGGCGCGGAGGCCGTCGCCGACGTCGTGTCGTTCCGCAAGCACGGCCCCTGCCCGCACGCGCCCCTCCACATCGCGGCCGTGGCGGCCGTCCCGTTCCCCGATGGCGCGGCGAGCGTCGTCGCCGGGACGCTCGCCGCGAACGAGGCGTTGCACGTGCTGCTGGGCGACGTGGCCCCCGCGCGCGCCAGCCGCGCCTGGCACCTGCGCCTTCCACTCGACGGCGGCGACGCTACGGCCCAGGAGATCCCGTGGACGCCCGAGTGTTTCGCCTGCGGCGGCTCGGGCACCGAGATGAGCTTCGCGTGAGCCACGCCGCCGACGTCCTGCGCTCGGCCGCCGAGCAGCTCGCGCACATGGAGACGATCCGCCGCGCGCGCCTGCGCGTCGCCGAGCGCATCACGGACCTCATCGGCGACACGCCCATCGTGCGCCTGCGGGCCTTCGACAAGGACACGCCGGGCGTCGAGATCTGGGCCAAGTGCGAGTTCCTCAACCCGGGCGGCTCTGTCAAGGATCGCGCCGGCTACCAGATGATCCGCGACGCCATCCGCGGCAAGCAGCTCGAGCCCGGACAGGAGATCATCGACTCGACGAGCGGCAACACGGGCGTCGCCTACTCGCTCGTGGGCGGCGCGCTCGGCTATCCGGTGACGCTCGTCATGCCGGGCAACGTGTCGTGGGCGCGGCGGAAAATCTCCGAGGCCTTCGGCACGAAGCTGATCTTCTCCGATCCCATGGAGGGCTCGGACGGCGCCATCCTGCTGTGCCGCAAGATCGTCGCCGAGCACCCCGGCCGCTACTTCTACCCCGACCAGTACTCGAACCCATCGAACCCCCTCGCCCACTACAACGGCACGGGCC
>DASZFV010000060.1:0-17980 GCA_035939455.1 Polyangia bacterium | reverse complement strand
ACGACGAGCGCGCCGCGGTGGCGCGCGCCCACGGCGATGTGGCGGATGCGCGCGCGCCGCCGCTCGGGCGCCAGGATGAGCGTGCCCAGGTCCTCCCCCGCGAGCGCGCGCTCGAGCACGCGCGGCTCGGCGCCGCCCGCGATGAGCACGGTCGTGCCCTCGCCCGTCGCGAGCGCCGCCGCCTCGAGCTTACTCGCCATGCCGCCGCTGCCGCCCATCGAGCCGCCGCTCGCGCGCGCGAGCGCCGCCTCGTCGATGGTGGCGAGCTCCGCGATGCGCGTGGCCGTCGGATCGTGCTTTGGGTTGGCCGTGAAGAGACCCGCGACGTTCGTGAGCATCACGAGCAGGTCGGCGTCGAGGCTGACGGCGACGCGCGCCGAGAGCCCGTCATTGTCGCCGAACCCCGTGCGCACCGCGACGGCGCGCGCCGTCGAGACCGGCCCGGCCGCCGCGGGGTTCAGCGTCCTCCGGTAGACGATGAGCTCGCGGACGCTCACGCTGTCGTTCTCGTTCAAGACGGGGACGGTGCCGAGCTCGAGCAGGCGCATGAGCGTCGTGCGGACGCACAAGGCGCGATCGCGATCGGCCAGATCCTCCTCGGTGAGGAGCACCTGCGCCGCCGTGAGACCCAGCTTCGCGAAGGCTTGCGTGTAGACGCCCATGAGGTGGCTCTGCCCGACCGCCGCGCAGGCCTGGCGCAGCCCGAGCGATCGCGGTTGCTCGGTGAGGCCGAGGGCCCGCGCGCCCATCGTGACGGCGCCGCTCGACACCATGACGACCTCACGGCCGGCGCGCCGCAAGCGCGCCACGCCCCCGACGATGTCTGTGAGGCGGCCCTCCGCCAGCTCGACGCCGTCGTCGGTGACGACGTGCGTGCCCAGCTTGACGACGATGCGCTGGGCATCGGCGAGATGGCGTCGCGACGCGAACATGGCCGGTCAATCTACCGTCGGCCACGGCGGGAATCCACCCGCGCACCGCATCATGAAGCTCGTGCGGGGCTGAGCGACTACCGGGGGCAGCTCACGCCCCCGTCGGCGCCATCGAAGCGGGTCTCGACGAAGCGCGCGATGGTGGCGGCGGCGTCACGCGCGGCGGCGGTGTCACCGTCGATCTCCTGACGCAGCGCCTCGATGATCGCCCGTCGCTCGCGCACGGTGCGGCGCGCGTCGCAGGCGATCGATTCGAGCCGCTCGGGCAGCGCCGCGGCGGCGCTCCGAAGGCCCTCCGCGAGGGCGCGACCCGCGAGACGGCTGCGCAGGTCGCGCGTCGCCGCGAGGAAGTGCGCCTTGTCGCGCCGATAGGGATCCTCGCCGCCGAGGCGGAGCAGCTCGTCGGTCAGATCGAAGGTGCCGCCGATGCCGATGAGGACGACCTGGGCCTCGAAGTAACAAGCGCGCGGATACGTGCAGGCCTCCTGGGGGTCGGGCCGGTCGGGCGACATGCGCGGGAGGAGCGGCAGCGACTGGGCGGGCGGATCGGCGTCGGCGGGCGAACCGCGGCGGGGCGCGCGCCGCGCCAGCAAATCCCCGAAGGTGCTCTGCAGCGTCGCCCGGCCCGCCGGCAGAGGGAGCGGCGCGAACGGGAGAAACGACCAGGGGCGGAGCAGCGTGAGGCGTTTGTCCCGGAAGCGGGTCGTGCCGTCGCGCGCGATGCGCGCCGTGAAGCCCGGACCCTCATAGATGAGTTCGCCCGTGCCGTCCTTCGCGCGGTGCAGCTCGTAAGAACGATCGGCCGGCGCGGTCCTGCTCGGCGGCGCGACGGGCAGGAGCAACGACGGCGGCATCGACGGCGCGGGCGCCGCGGAAGATGACGCGCCTCCGTCCGCGGCCGCGGCGAGCACGAGAGCGAGCGTCACGGCGAGCCCAGGCATGTCTCCTCTCGGACCGCGCGCCGGCCAGACCGGTTGTCCGCGGACGCCGCGCGCCTCCAGTATGCCGCGAAACCGTCGGCCGCCGGCGAGAGTAGACTGACCGTCCCATGACAGGCACCGACGGGAAAGGCATCGCGAAGAAGCTCGCCGCCTTGCTCGCGAGCGACGCGACGGAGCGCCAGATCGCCGCCGCCATCGTCGTGGGCGAGCTCGGGCTGCGCGATCCGACGCTCGTCGCGGGGCTCGTCGCCATGGCGGGCAGCGGCTTGGCGCCGCTGCAGCGGCACGCGGCCGAGGCTCTCGGGCGGCTCGCCACGCCCAAGTCCCTCCCGCACCTGCTGCCGCTGCTGGCGTCGCGCGACGACGGCGTGAGGCGGGCCGCCGCCGGCGCCGTGAGCGCGTTCGGTGAAGCGGCGCTGCCCGCCTTGCGTGAGCGGCTCGGCGCGACGGACGGCGAGGAGAGGCGGGCCGTCGAGGAGGCCCTGGCGCGCCTGGGGGGGAAGGCCGCGATCTCGACGCTGCTGGCCGGGCTCGACACGGCCGACGTCGAGAAGGCGCGCGCGGCGACGCTCGCGGCGCGGCAACCCATCAAGAACGCCGACGAGAGAGCGAGGCGCATGTACCTGACCGAGGTCAAGCACTTTCTCGGGCTCAAGAAGACCAAGGACTCGCCGGCGGCCACCGTGGCGGCGCTCCGCGTGCTGGGCTTCCTCGAAGACGAGACGGTCGTCCCCACACTCCTCGACCACGCAGCGGGGAGCAAGCGCGCGCCCGAGGTCCGCGACGAGGCGCTCATCGCGCTGCGCTTCGTCGGACGCTTCGTGGGAGGCTTCGTGGGAGGCTTCGTGGGACGCCCCGCGGGACGCTCCGTGGGACGCCCCGCGGGCGGCGCGAAGACCGGCGCGCCAAAGGCCCTGAGGTCTGCTGGCCCCGTCGCGGCGAAGGTCCTCGCCATCGCCGAGACGGCGCCGCTTCCCACGGCGCGCACCGCGCTCTTCACGCTGGCTTGCCTGCCAATGCCCGGCAACCTCGCCGGGCGCCTCGGCAAGCTCGCGGCGCACCCCGAAGCCGAGCGCGCGCGCCTCGCGGCCGAGCGGCTCTCGCAGATGCCAGGCGCCGAGGCCTCGCGCGCGCTCGGGCAGCTCTTGCTGGGCACGCGCGAGCGCACCCTCGCGGAGGCGGCGGCCACGGCGCTCTCGTCCCGTCCCGACGCCGGCGTCGTGCTCGCGCGCGCGTTGCTCGACGCGCCCGACGCCGATCGCGCCGGCCTCCTCGCGCGCCTCCTGCGACCCCACCTGCGCGCCCTCGACGTCAACACGACGCGCGCCATCCGCGAGGCGGCCGTCGCGCGCCTCGCGGCGGACAAGCCGGCGTGGGAGCCGCTCCTCCAGGTCGCGCGCGAAGCCGACCCCGCCGCCACGGCCGCGGCGCTACGCGCGGCCGGCATGAGGCTGCGCAAGTCGAAGCCCGAGCGCGCCCTGGCCGCGCTGCGCGCGCTCGGCCGCGACCCCGCCGCCACGCCCGAGGACGGCTACGCCTGGGCCACGCTCGAGCTCGCCGCCGGGCGGCGCGACGAGGCCTTCACGATCTTCGGCCAGCTCACGGAGCGCAGCTTCGATCTCGCGTCGGCGCTGCGCCGCGACCGCGGCCTCGCGGCCGAGACGCGCTACCAGATCGGCTTCCATTTCGCCGACCGCCGGCACCCCGCGGGCGAGGAGATCCTGAGCGCCGTCGTCGAGGCCGCTGGCCGCACGAAGGTGGGCCAGATGGCGCGCGCCAAGCTGCGCTCGAGCTACGCTCAATAGGCGCCGTCTTCGCCCGGCTCGCGCCGCGCTGGAGCCGCGCCGCGAGGCCGCCCTTTCGTGCCATAGTTCGTCATCATGCTCGCCGAAAACCAGACGCTGACGGTGCTGGGCTGCGGCACGATGGGCGAGGCCATCGTGCGCGGGCTGCTGCACTCGGGGCGGCTCAAGGCCGCGCAGGTCTACGCGACGGATCGCCGCGCCGAGGTTGTCAAGGCCCTGCGCGACGAGCACGGCATCCGCGCGGGGAGCGACAACGCCGAGGCTTGCCGCGCCGCGGAGGTCGTCGTCGTGTGCGTCAAGCCGCACGAGGTGGGCGCCGCCATCGGCACGCCGCAGATGCGCAAGCTCCTCGCGGGCAAGGTCGTCATCAGCATCGCGGCCGGCGTGCGGCTCGAGCAGCTCTCGACGTGGTTGCCCGAGAGCCAGGTCATCCGCGCCATGCCTAACACGCCCTGCCTCATCGGCGAGGGCATGACCGTCATCGCGCGCGGCCCCGGCGTGACCGACGAGCAGGCCGGCAAGGCGCTCGAGATCTTTCGCTGCGTCGGGCGCTGCCTCGAAGCTGACGACAAGCTCATGGACGCCGTCACGAGCCTGAACGGCAGCGGCCCCGCCTTCGCTTACATCATGCTCGAGGCCCTCGCCGACGGCGGCGTGCACATGGGCCTGCGCCGTGACATGGCCGTGGAGATCGCCGCGCAGATGTTCCAGGGCGCGGCGCGCATGGTGCTGCAGACGGGTATGCACCCGGCGGCGCTCAAGGATCAGGTGACGACGCCCGCGGGCTGCACGATCGCGGGCCTGCTCACGATGGAGGACGGCCGCATCCGCTCGGTCATCGCCCGCGCCGTCGAGGAAGCCGCGGGCGTGGCCGCCAAGCTCGGCCAGAGCTGACCCGGCGTGTTCGATCCGCGTGTCCTCTTCACGCCCGAGGGCCTCGCGAGCCTCGTGAGCCTCGCCGTCATGGAGATCGTCCTCGGCATCGACAACATCATCTTCGTCGCGATCCTCTCCCAGAAGGTGGCGGCGCCGCGGCGTAAGCGCGTGCGCCGGCTCGGCATCGGCCTCGCCCTCATCCTGCGCGTGGGCCTCCTGCTGATGTTGTCGTGGATCATGAGCCTCAGGCAGCCGCTCTTTCATCTGCTCGGACACGGCCTCTCGGGGCGCGATCTCGTCCTCCTCGGCGGCGGACTCTTCCTCATGGCCAAGGCGACGCTCGAGCTGCACGAGCGCCTCGAGCAAACGGACGGCGGCGAGGAGCGTGCCGGGTCCGCCGAAGGCGGCAGCGCCGGCTTCGGCGTGACGCTCATGCAGATCCTCCTGCTCGACATCGTCTTCTCGCTCGACTCGGTAATCACGGCCGTGGGCATGGCGCGCGCCGTCGTCATCATGATCGCCGCCATGATGATCGCCGTCGGCGTCATGCTCGTTTTCGCCGACGCCATCAGCGACTTCATCGCGCGCTATCCGAGCATGAAGGTGCTCGCGCTCGCCTTCCTGCTCCTCATCGGCGTCCTCCTCGTCGCCGACGCCCTCGGCCATCACATCGACAAGGGGTACGTGTACTTCGCGATGGCCTTCGCGCTCTCCGTCGAGCTCATCAACATGCGCGCCCGCAAGAAGGCGCGGGCCCGTGCGCCCGCCCACCGAGAGCCCTGAAAAAGGAGACGCCATGGCCCGCGACCTCGCCCCCACCCTCCCCACCGTCCCCGCCGATCTGGTCTCGACGACCTTCGAGATCCCCGGTCACAAGATCGTGCGCAGCCTCGGCGTCGTCCGGGGCATCACAGTGCGCTCGCGCTCCATCATCGGGAATTTCGTTGCGGGCCTCCAGATCCTCGTGGGCGGCAACATCACGGTCTACACGGAGCTGTGCGAGCACGCGCGCCGGGACGCGCTCGAGCTCTGCCTGCGGCACGCGGCGGCCCTGGGGGCAAACGCCGTCGTGGGCGTGCGTTACGACGCCAACGAGATCGCGACCGGGGTGACGGAGGTGCTGGCCTACGGCACGGCCGTCGCCGTCACGCCCAGCTCATGACGACTCGGCGCTACTGCCGCGCCAGGCGACGATGAAGGCCGAGCTATCGATGGCGCACATTAAGAGGAAGAGCGCCGTGAAGGAGAAGTAGGCGACGACGAGGCCGCCGATGAGGGCGGCGGTGCCCGCGACGAGGTGCGAGCCGCCCGCCCAGATCGACCAGTGCTTGGCCGACGAGTGCTCGATGTCGTCGGTGAAGAGCGAGTCCCAGGCGGGCTCGATGAGCCCGGTCGCGAGGCCCGCGATCACCTGCACGGCGAAGAGCTGCCATCGGTTGTCGACGAAGACGTACGAGAAGTCACAGCAGGCCGACGCGAGAAACCCGAGCATCAGGCACGATCGGACGTGGAGCTGGAACCAGGGCCGCGTGCCGATGAGCGTGATGACGATGCCCGTCGCCATCGAAAACACGGCGAAGGCGATGCCCGCGTCGAGAATGCTCCCGCCCACCTTCTCGGTGAAGGCTGAGTACATCGGCACGAGCATGGACTCCGCGAAGGTCGTCAGAAAACTGATCTTCAGGAGCACCCGCGCCTCTCGCGAGACGGACTTCAACATCGTCGAGGCAAAGCCAAGGGGGGCGCGCGGACTATACGCCGTCCAGGGGCGACGCGCTGAGCGACTTTTTCCTCCGACGGCGTCACGCCCCGACGGGCCTGAGACGGCGGTGTTAATGTCGCGCCGGGGAGGAGGCGACGAACGATGCCAGTCCCGAGCGTACTGATCAGGCGCGCCCACGAAGACGACCTGCCACGCCTCCTCGAGCTTCTGCGGGTCTGCGTGGCCCACATGCTGAGCGCCGGCATCGACCAGTGGGATGACCTTTATCCGAGCGAGGCGGCCGTGCGCGCGCGCGCCGGCCGCGCATGACACGCGCCGAGCTCCTCCGCGCCATGCGCACCGAGCGGCACGCCACCGTGGCATCGGTGTCGGACGCGGGCACGCCCCAGGCCGCGCTCGTGGGGATCGTCGTGAGCGACGCCTTCGAAATCTTCTTCGACACCCTCGAGCTCACGCACAAGGCCGCCAACCTGCGCGCGCGGCCCCACGCGGCCCTCGTGCTCGGCAGCGTCGACGCCGGCGCGCAGGTCACCATTCAAGTTGAGGGCGTCGCAGACGAGCCACGCGGCGCCGACCTCGAGCGCCTCAAAGCGCTCTACTTCGAGCGCTTCGTCGATGGCCCAGGGCGCCAGTCCTGGGCGGGCCTCATCTACGTCCGCGTCCGCCCGACCTGGCTCCGTTTCACCGACTACACACCGGACCCGCCGCACCTCGTCGAGCTGGACACGGCGGGTCTCGAACGGCTGGGATGATCGCGTGCCGCCGGGCAGGTGGCTCCTCTCGACGACGCGGCCGCCTTCGAATTCGGCGCATTGGGAGCCTGCTCGCCGCGCGAGGGACGCCGATCGGCATTTCACGAAAGTCCCCGGTCTCGCGTCGAGAACTGGATCTAGACGAAGGCCCGCCTTCCGGGCGCCGCGAGGCGGTGCGCGAGGCCGGAGCAGCGCAGCGAGACGTCGGCGTTGCGCACGGCGATGCCGAGGGCCTTGCGCGACCCGACGAGGACGACGAGGCGCTTGCCGCGCGTGACGGCCGTGTAGAGCAGGTTGCGCTGCAACATCACGAAGTGCTGCGTGTGCACGGGGACGACGACGGCGACGTACTCCGAGCCTTGCGATTTGTGGACGGTGGCGGCGTAGGCGAGCGCGAGCTCGTCGAGCTCGTCGGAATCGTAGTCGACCTCGCGATCGCCGTCTCGCTCTTCGAATCTGACGCTGAGCGCGCCCGCGCCGTCGGCGGACTCCGCGCGCACGATGACGCCGATGTCGCCGTTCCAGACCTCCTTGTCGTAGTCGTTGCGCACCTGCATGACCTTGTCGCCCACGCGGTACTGGCGCGCGCCGCGCTGGATGCCGGGCGCGCCCGCCGTGAGCGCCTCCTGCAGCAGCAGATTCAGGTTCCCCGCGCCGAGCTCCCCCCGGTGCATGGGCGCGAGCACCTGCACGTCGTGCGGCTGCAGGCCGTAGCGGCGCGGCAGGCGCGTCGTCACGAGATCGCGCACGAGCGTCGCGGCCTTGATCGGATCGTCCTCCTCGATGAAGAAGAAATCGCGCTTGTCGTCGCCGATCCCCGGCGGCGGCGGCGCGCCGAGCTCGGGCAGCTCGCCGTCGTGGATGCGGTGGGCGTTCGTGACGATGAGGCTCTCGGCCGCCTGACGAAAGATCTCGGTGAGGCGCACCGTGGGAACGGCACGCGACTCGATGACGTCACGCAGGACGCGCCCCGGCCCCACCGACGGCAGCTGGTCGACGTCGCCCACGAGCACGAGGCGCGTCGCGGGCGCGAGCGCCGCGAGGAGATCGGCGGCCAGTCGCACGTCGAGCATCGAGGCCTCGTCGACGACGAGCAGATCACACTCGAGCGGGCGCGTCGCATTGCGCGAGAACGCGCCCTCGGCGGGGCGCCACTCGAGCAAGCGGTGGAGCGTCGAGGCCGGCACGCCCGCCTGATCGGCGAGCCGCTTGGCGGCGCGGCCCGTGGGTGCGGCCAGCGCGATGCGCAGGCCCTTCCGGGAGAGGATCGAGACGATGCCGCGCACGATGGTCGTCTTGCCGACGCCCGGACCGCCCGTGACGACGGCCACCTTGCCCGACAGCGCGAGCGCGACCGCCTCGGCCTGCTGGCGCGCGAGCGTGATGCCGGCTTGCTGCTCGTACCAGGCGAGCGCGCGCGGCACGTCGATCTCGACCGAGGCGGCGCGCCCGTCGAGCAGCTTGCGCAGCCCCTCGGCGACGGCCCGCTCGGCGCGGTACAGGTCGGCGTCATAAACGGCGTCGCCGGCGTCGAGCGCGCCCGCGTTGACGCCGGCGTCGAGCGCGACGTCGCCCGCGCGCGCGAGGCGATCGACGGCCGTGTCGGCGAGCTTCTCGAAGACCTCGAGGAGGGCCGCCGCCTGGCGCACGAGGCGGCCGCGCGGCACGAAGACGTCGCCGTTGGTCGCGCACTCCTGGATGACGTGGCGCACGCCCGCCTCGACGCGCACGTCCGACTCCTTCTCGATGCCCAGCGCCGACGCGAGCTTGTCGGCCGAGAGAAAGCCGATGCCCCAGACGTCGAACGCGAGGCGGTAGGGGTTCTCCCGCACGCGCGCGATGGCGGCCGCGCCGTAGCGCTTGTAGATGCGCGCCGCGAAGGCCGGCGAGACGCCGTAGCCCTGCAAGAACACCATGACCTTGCGCACCTCGCGCTGCGCGCTCCACGCCGCGCGGATCGACTTCGCGCGCGCCGGTCCTATGCCGGACACCTCGCTGATGCGCCCCGGATCC
Source organism: Polyangia bacterium (assembly GCA_035939455.1). Taxonomy (GTDB): domain Bacteria; phylum Myxococcota_A; class Polyangia; order Fen-1088; family Fen-1088; genus DASZFV01. The sequence goes on along the minus strand of DASZFV010000060.1, from coordinate 8,938 downwards.
GAGTCGAGGATCTCGAGCGTCTCGATGCCGAAGCGCTCGACGATGCGGCCGGCGAACTCGGGCCCGATGCCCTTGATGAGGCCCGAGCCGAGGTAGCGGCGGATGCCGTCCAGGGTCGCGGGGGCCACCTCCGTGTAGCGCGCGACGCGGAACTGCTCGCCGAAGCGCGCCGTCGTCTCGTAGCGCCCCTGCACGCGCAGCGCCGCGCCGGCCGGCACGCCCAGCATGCTGCCCACGACGGTCACGACGTCGCCGCCGCCCCGGAGCTTGAGGCGCGCCACGGTGAACGCGCCGTCTCCGCCCGAGAAGACGATGCGATCGATCGTCCCCTCGAGCGTCTCGTCATCCCCTCGGCCCTCGCCTTGGCCGCTCTTCGCGGCGCGCTCGAACAGATCCACGTCGTCTCCCCGCCTCATGGGAGCATGGCGGCGCGCGGCCTTCAACAGCGCCCGCGGCCGGACCCGGCGACAGCGTGCTAACGTGCCCGTCCCATGCAGCCCCCTCCGATGCCGCCGCCGCCGCCCGGGTCGCGGCCCGGGGCTGTCGGCGCGACCGGGCCTGGCCCCGGCATCCACATCGAGGTGACGAACAAGTCGGATGGCGGCTTCTTCCACTGGCTGTTCAAGCTCTACGCGTTCGCGTTCCTGGGCGCGCTCGGCGTCGTGCTGTTCGGGCTCGCGGGCGCCTACGTCTACTTTGCGGCGACGCTGCCCACGCTGCCCGACCTCGCGACGTACCACGAGACCGCCGCGACGACGACGATGATTCGCGCCTGGGACGGCACGCCTCTCGCCGAGCTCGCGGCCGAGCGCCGCGAGATCCTGGCCTTCGAAAAATTCCCGCCCGCGCTCGTGAACGCCTTCCTGGCGGCCGAAGATCGGCGCTTCTACGAGCACGGCGGCCTCGACCTGCGCGGCATCGCACGCGCGCTCGGCGCCAACCTGCGTGCCGGCGAGGTCGCCCAGGGCGGCTCGACGATCACGCAACAGGTCGCGAAGTCCTTCCTGGGCCCCGAGCGCACGCTCCAGCGCAAGGTCCGCGAGGCGATCCTCGCGCGCCGCATCGAGGCCAAATACTCGAAGCGCGACATCCTCACGCTGTACCTGAACCAGATCTTCCTCGGACACGGCGCGTACGGCGTCGCGGCGGCGGCGCGGCGCTACTTCGACAAGGCCATCGACGAGCTCGACCTCGGCGAGATGGCGACGCTCGCGGGGCTCGCGCGCGCGCCGTCGCGCTTCTCTCCCCTCACGAGCGTCGAGCGGGCACGCGCGCGGCGCGATCAGGTGCTGGGCGCCATGGTGGCCTCGGGCCAGCTCACCGACGACGAGGCCAACCGCTGGCGCGCGCGCCCCGTGACGGTCCGCCAGCGGCCCGACTACTTCCACACCGAGTCGCCGTACTTCACGGAGCACGTGCGGCGCGACGTCATGAAGCGCTACGGAGAGAAGAAGCTGCTCGAGGGCGGCCTGCAGATAGAGACGTCCCTCGTGCCGTGGATCGATCTCGCGGCCCAGGAGAACGTCGACTTCTCGGCGCGCAAGCTCGACAAGCGCCAGGGCTGGCGCGGGCCCGTCGCGCACTTCGTGGGCGCCGCCGCCACGGAGTTTCGACGGCGCCTCGCCGTGCGTTACGGCGCCGAGCCGCCCGCCGAGGGCCGCCTCTACCTCGGCCTCGTCGAGGCCGTCGCGGACGACGGCGGCGCGAAGGTGCGCTTGGGCGAGCACGTCTACCTTCTGCCGCCCGCGAACCTGCTGTGGGCCTGGCCGTACAGCACGAAGGACTTCACGAACGGCCGCCTGCTCGAGACGGCTGTGGGTGTGCTGCGCAGGGGCGACGTCGTGTGGGTCGCGAACGCGCGCCGCTCGAGGCTGCGCCGCTTCTCCGACTGGACGTACGACGGGAAGGGCGAGGTGCAGTGGCTGCCGGCCTACGACGAGCAGGCCGCCAAGCGCCCGGCGCCGAAGGGCGCGCCCGTCGAGCTGACGCTCGAGCAGACGCCGCGCGTGCAGGGCGCCATCTTCAGCTACGACCACGGCTCGGGCTACGTCGTCGCCATGGTGGGCGGCGACGACTTCGACCGCTCCGAGTACGATCGCGTCGCGCAGGCCTGCCGGCAGCCGGGCTCGTCCTACAAGCCCATCTACTATTCGCTCGCGCTCGACAAGGGCTACGGCTTCGCGTCGCTGCTCAACGACGTGCCGCGCGCCGAGGTCGACCCGATCACGGGGGAGATCTGGACGCCCACAAACCTCAACAACACAGTCGAATATCAGGTGACGCTCGAATACGCGCTCATCTGGTCGAAGAACGTGCCGTCGGTCCAGCTGTTCAAGCTCGTGGGCGGCCCCGACGTGGAGGCCTGGGCGCGGCGCCTCGGCTTCTCGACGAAGATCATCCCCGACCAGGCGCTCGCGCTCGGCGCCTCGTGCACGCGCACCGACGAGCTCACGCGCGCGTTCAGCGCCTTCGCGCGCAACGGGGTGCTCGTCGACCCGGTATACATCCGCCGCGTGCGCGACCGGGACGGCGTGGTCGTCGAGGACCACACGTCGCTCGGCGATCCCTTCGGCTCGCCGTCCGAGCGCCTCGATCGGCTCGTGGCGGTCGCCGACGTGCGGCCCGAGCCCGTGATCTCGCCGCGCACGGCGTGGCTCACGTCGATGCTGCTCCGGCACGTCGTCACGCACGGGCACGCGCCCGCGATCCGCACGGCCAACCTGCTGGCGGCCGGCAAGACGGGCACCTCGAGCAAGACGATGGACACGTGGTTCGTCGGCTACACGTCGCGCTGGATGACGACGACCTGGCTGGGCGACGATCGGCGAGAGCGCCCCCTCGGCCTCAAGGACGCGGCCTTCATGCTCACCGTCCCCATGTTCGCGCGCTACATGACCGAGGTGACGGCGCGGCAGCCGCTCGAGGACGTGCCCTGGGAGCGGCCCCCCGGCGTCAAGACCAACGACACGGGCGGCAAGCTGCGCACGACCATGGAGGAGATCGACGCCGAGACCGAGGCCGAGCGGCTCAAGAACGGCGGCAAGCCCGGCATTGCTCCGTCGGGGCCTTCACGCCCTGCCACCACCCCTTCGCGACCTTCGACCCCTAGCCAGGCAGCGCGGTCGCCGCGAGCTGCAACAGCCGCACCGTCTCGTCCGGCGTCGCGGTGAGGCGCAGGCGCACGGCGCTCCCCTCGCGCGTCGACGTGAGGCGCGCCACGAGCGGCGAGAGTCCGCCGAGCACGACGTAGGGGTTCGCGCGCAGCTTGCGCTGCAGCCCGGGCCACGTCTCCTCCCAGCGTCGAGCGTCGGCCTCGTTCGTGAACGTCGCCGTGATCTCGAGGAACGGCTCGGGCTCGATGCCGAGCACGACGGCGAGCGCGCGCGGCACCTCGAGCTCGACGCCCAGGAAAAGCACGGGAGTGTTCCCGGAACGCTCGAAGAGATCGACGGCCGACGCCATCGCGACGGCGTTGGCCGGCAGAAGGCCGTTCTCGTCGTCGATGCGACGGAGCAAGGCCGCCCAGCTCGGGCTCGCCCGCCCGGCGTCCGGCGCGCCGCCGTCGGGGTCGGCGCCGGCGCCCGCGTCGCTGCTCCGCCGCGCGGGCGTGAGCAGCAACGCACGGTAGGCGGGCGGCGTCACGACGACGAGCCCCGATGCTGGCAGGACGATGAGCCGCTCGTCGCGCGTGGCGGGTGCCACCGTCCCGCGGCGCGCGCGGCGCTCGCCCCACGGACGCCCCCCCTCGCTGCGCCAGGCGACGACGCGTCCCGTGGCGCGCGCGCCGCGATCGATGGCCGACCGCATGGCGCCGTCCCCCACGTGGTGGCGCGCCGCGAGGAACGTCACGCGGTAGTCGAGCGGGTTCGGCGTCGCCACGAGCAGCGCCTCGAAGTCGTCATAGAACGACAGGCCCGTCCCCTCGAGCAGATCGCGGCGATCGGGCATGCGCATGAGCAGGTCGTCGACGGGCGCGGCGAACGGCGTGCCCTTGAGGCGATCGACGCGCAACAACATCGTGAAGCGCGAGCCCTCCGGGCCGAGCTGGCCGAGATCGGTGGGGCCGGGACCGCCGCCGTCGTCGGCTCCGTCGTCGGCGCCGGGGCGCGCCGCGCCGGGGACGGCGCGCGTCGCGAGCGTCCCGGCCTTCTCGACCGTCTCGGGCGCGTGGGCGCGCCGGCGGGCGACGCGCTCGGCGGCGGCGGGAGCGCCGAGGGGCAAGTCCTTGACCTCGTCGAGCCGCATGCCGATGACGTCGATGTCGATGCGACCGGGAGCGCCGGCGCGCAACCACGTCCACGCGACGATGCCGCCGACGACGGCGCCGTGCAGCGCCACCGACAGCGCCAGGCCCAGGCTCCACCGCCGCAGCATCCGCTTTCCAGCGTAGCAGCAATCGCTTGCGCGTCTCGATCGGGCCGCGGGGAGTGCGGTAGGCTCAGCGCGTGGCTTGTTCGCCCGGGATCCCGAACCTCGCGTCCACGACAACCGCCGCGGGCGCGGCGCCGACCGTGACGACGACGCCGTCGCGCGGCCACTCTTGAGCGAGGTCGATGAGCGCCGCCGACAGGAACACGCCCGCGACCCGCGCCGCCACGTCCGAGCTCCGCGTCGCGTCGACGGCGACGAGACGCCCGCCGGGGCGCAGACAGGGCACGAGCGCCGCGATCCACCGAGCCGCCTCGTCGGCCGGCAAGCCCGCTGCGTTCTCGACGACGAGCGCGCCCAGAGAGCCGCGGCGGAGCGGCAGGTCCGCGCCCGCGATGGCGATGGCGAGCGGCCGCGAGATCTTGTCGGCGCGACGGCGCGCGCGCACGAGGACGCGACGATCGTCGGGCTCGTCGAGGAACAGCACGCGGGTCGTCGCCGCGAGCGTCTCGGCGAGCCACACGGGACCGAGGACTACCAGCGGGCTCGCGCCGTCGGTCCAGCGCCCGAGCGCCGCGACCGACGCCGCGCTGCCGAGAGGACCCGAGAGGAGCGGACCACGCATTCGATTGCCCCGGGCCGGCAAGCTAGCACGCTCCGTGAGAGGAACGAGGGCGATCTCATGAGCTTCTGCGTGCCGCTCGCGCAAGCTCGCGCCGAGGACGAGCCGCGCATCGGCGGCAAGGCGCGCTCGCTCCTGCGCCTCGCCGCCGCGGGGCTGCCCGTGCCACCAGCCTTCGCCGTGACGTCAGACCTCTACGCCGCCCTGCGCGCCGGCGGGCCGCCTCTGCTGGCGCTCGCGGACGCGGCGACGCTCGCCGCGGCGCTCGACGCCGCGGCGGCGCTCACGGCCGCGCCGTGGCCTGCGGGCTTCGTCGCCGAGCTCCGCGCGGCGCTCGCGGGGCTCGACCCAGCGTCGCACGCGCGCTTCTCCGTGCGCTCGTCGGCCTCGCTCGAGGACCGCGCCGACGCGCTCGGCGCCGGCCTCTTCCTCTCGCGCGTCGACGTCGCCGCGGTGCACGTCGCCGCGGCGATCCGCGAGGTACTCGCCGCCGCGCTCGCGCCGGCCGCCCTCGCCTACGCGGCGAGGCGTGGCCTTCCGGCGCGCGAGCTCGCGATGGCCGTGCTCATCCACCCGTTTTCGCCGGGCGACGCCGCGGGCACGGTCGCCTTCGACGGCGCGGCCATGGCCGAGCCGCTCGTCGAGGCCGCGCGCGGCGCGCCGTCGCCCTCGGCGCGCGTCCTCATCGCCGGGGCGGCGCGCACCCTCTCAGCGCGCGACGCCGCCGTCGAGCTCGAGTGGGTCGCCACGGGCGACGCCGTTCTCTTCGTGCAGCTCCGTCCCTACCGCGCCACCGTGCGCCGGACGTGGAGCCACGCCGACGCGCTCGCCGATGAAACCACGACCTCGGCGTGGACCTGGGACGCCGCGCACAACCCCTTGCCGTTGTCCCCTGCGCAGGCCGGCCTCGTCGCGCTCGTCGACGAGCGTTGCCGCACGGCCGTCCATCAGCGCGTCGTGGGCGGCTATCTCTTCTTCGCGCCGGCGGGCGCGCTCTCCCCACCCGGTGGCGCGCCCGATGCGCTGCGCGCGCTCACGCGCGCCGCCGACGCCCGGCTCGCCGCGCTCGGACCGAGCGTCTCCATCGAGGCGGCGCTCGACCTCTTCGTGGCGGTCTACGAGCCTCTTTACGGTGTCATTCAACCGGCGGCGCGCGCCGCACGGGAGGCGCTCGCCGCCGCCTTGACGGCGCACGGCTCGAGCGCGAGCGTCGCCGACCTCTTGCGCGGCGTCCCTTCGGTCGCCGCGGAGCGGTCCCGGCGCGCGGCCGCCATCGCGGCCACGACCGATCCGGGCGAGCGCGCCGCGGCCATCGCCGCCTACCTTGCCCGCTTCGGCGACGAGGCGCCCGTCTGGGACGTCGCCGCGCCGACCTATGTCGAGGATCCGGCGCCGCTGCACCGACTCGTCGAGCGGCCGCCGGGGCCCGCGTCCGACGACGCGCGGCCGGCCCCGCCGTTGCCACCAGGTGGCCGCGCGCTCCTCGACGCCGCGCGTGCGGCCGTCGCCATCGCCGAGGATGACGACGCGCTCTACGCGCGCGTCCAGAGTTGTGTCCGACGCGCCCTGCTGGCCGAGGGGCGGCGCCTGCAAGCCGCCAACTTGCTGGCGCGCGCCGAGGACGTGTTCTGGTTGCCGCTCGCGTCGGTGCGGCGAAACGCGCGCGGGGAAGAGCCGCTCACGCTGGCCGCCGTCACGCACGCCGTCGCGAGGGCGCGGCAGGCGCACGCGGCCGCGCTCGCCGATCCACCTCCCTTGCCGGGCGCGCGCCCTGGCTGGGACGCCCGCGCCGGCGGCGCGCGGGGACGGTCCGGCGCGAGCGGCCGCGCCATCGGGCGCGCCCACGTCCACGCTCCCGACGCCGCCGCTCCCCCGGGCGCAATCCTGATCGCACGCACCCTGCTGCCCACGGAGCTGCCGCTCCTCGCGCCGGCCGCCATCGTCGTCGAGACGGGCGGCGTCCTCGGCCACGTCGCGGCGCAGGCCCGTGAACGCGGCCTTCCGGCCGTCGTCGACGCCGCGGGAGCGACGACGGCCTTCCGCGCGGGCGATCTCGTGCTCGTCGACGGCGACGCCGGTGTCGCGGTGCGCCTGGGCGACTGACCTCTGCGAGGGACCGCTACTCCGGGTCGTCGGACAGATACTCGAGGATGACCTCGTCGAGGCTCTTGTCGCTCGGCAGGTCGGTCGAAAAGGCGCTCTCCGTGGGCGTGCGCTCCGACGGCGGACCCGGTGGCCGCGCGCGGAGCCCCGGCCCAGAGCCCGTGGCGCGGCTCGTGGGCGTGTGCTCCGGCGGCGGGCGGGGCGTCTGCGTGCGCGGCGCGGGCTCGCCGCTCGCAGGCGCGTCCCACGGCATCCTGACGTCGCGCGCCGAAGGCGGGGAAGCCGGCTCTGCGGGCGGTGTCGCCGCCGCGTGCGCGCTCGTGCCTCGGCTCACGGTCGGCATCGGGTAACTGCCGTCGCGCACGACGTACGGAACCGCAGGCCTCGGCATCGCCGTGCCGCGCGAGATCTGTCCCTGGACGGGCGCGGAGCCGCCTCCGACGTTGATGACGACGTTGCGCATGACGACGACGCCCTCGGCCGAGCTCGTGACGACGACGGGCGGCCGCTTGAGGTCGGGCGGCTTGACGACGACGACGGGCTTGCGGACGGGCGCGGGCGTCCTCGCCGGCGCCGGCGTGGTCGCCCGCGCCGGAGGGCTCGGCGTGTCGAAGCTCCCCGACACGGCGGGCGGTCGGTCATCCGCGACCTGCGCGGGGCTCTGGCCCGCGGCCGTCGCTGGCTCGACGACCGGCACCTGCACGAGCGAAGGGCGGTCTCCGAGCTGGATATGCTCGCCTCGCGCCGCGAAGAAACCCTGGATGCTCGGATCGTGGACGCCGTCCTTGAGCTCCTTGATCATGGATTTGTGCAGCCGCTGCATGAGCAGCCGCACGGCGTCCTCGGGAGCCGTCGCGTCATACGCTTCCTTCTTGGAAGCGAGGATCGTCCCCCCCACGAACAGGTGCGTGAAAAGACGCGCGTGCTGCGCCCCAGAGTCCTCCGTTTGCACGTGGAAGACGTGACCGTGGAACTGGATGTTGTGGTTGTAGCCCAGGATGGGGCTACGCACGGGCTTCGTCATGGGCGCGGCCAATCACCAGTATATCGCTATATGTGCGCTTCTCCTTGAGGTTACCCAGGGCGCGCCGCCGCGCGGGATCCTTGTCCAGACGGGCCGCCGGGTTAGAATCCGCGCGCGTTCGGCCACGCCCCCCAGTCGAAAGCCAGAATGATGCGACGAGCAAAGGTCCAAAGAAAGACGACGGAGACGCAGATCGAGCTCTCCGTGGCGCTCGACGGCACCGGTCGGCGCAAGATCGACACCCCCGTGCCGTTCTTCAACCACATGCTCGAGGCCGTGGCGCGCCATGGCCTCTACGACCTCGAGATCGACGCCAAGGGCGACGTCGAGGTCGACCCGCATCACCTGATCGAAGACGTCGGGATCGTGCTCGGCCAGGCCTTCCGCGAGGCGCTCGCGGACCGCAGCGGCATCACGCGCTATGGCCACGCGCTCGTGCCCATGGACGAGACGCTCGTGCAGGCGGCCGTCGACTTCTCGGGCCGCGCGGCCTTCGTGTACCTGGCGGACCAGGTCAAGGGCAAGACCATCGGCACGTTCGACGCCGAGCTCGCTCGCGAGTTCTTCGGCGGCTTCGCGGCGTCGGCGCTCATCAACCTGCACCTCGAGGTCCGCTACGGTGAGAACGCGCACCACATGATCGAGGCGCTGTTCAAGTCCTTCGCGCGCGCGACCTCGATGGCGGTGCGCCCCGATCCGCGCGTCGTCGGCGTGCCTTCGACGAAGGGCACGTTGACGGGGTGACGAGCGCGGTCAGCTATACCAAATTGACCAACGGAACGATCACCGTCGCCGTCGCGGACACGGGCAGCGGCAACCTG
>DASZFV010000059.1:0-1692 GCA_035939455.1 Polyangia bacterium | reverse complement strand
GCCGGCCCCCGCCGTTCGCATCTCCCACGTGACCAAGTCTTTTGGGCGCACCGCCGTTTTCGCCGACATCAACTTCAGCGTTGCGCGCGGCGAGCTGGTCGAGATCGAGGGCGAGCGGGCCCGCATCCAGCGCGGCGGGCTCCGCTTCGAGGTGCCCGCAGGGCAGCTCCGGGTCGTCGGCGACCAGCCCGCCCGCCAGCGCGTCGCGATCGAGGTCGACCGGCCGACGGACGCGCCCGCCGAGATCAACCTGATCGGCCAGCGCGCCCGCGAGGCGGTCGACGCGCTGGCCGCGTTCCTCGACCGCGCGGTGCGCGCGGGACTCTCGGAGGTACGCGTCGTGCACGGGATCGGGAGCGGCGCGCTCCGGCGCGCGGTGCACGAGTTCCTGGAGGGCTCGCCCTACTGCGCGGCGTTCCGCGAGTCGGACCAGGCGGCGGGCGGGGCGGGGGTCACGATCGCGGAGCTGGCCTAGGTGTTGCGACTAGGCACGTTGTTCACACCGAGGCCGTCTGGAGTCGGGTGAAGGGCGGTCGATAGTCGAGGGCGGTGTGAGGCCGCCGGCCGTTGTAGTAGCGCAGCCACGGGGCGAGGGCACGACGGCGGCGCCGGGAGGTCGGGTAGGCGCGGCGGTACGCCCACTCGCGCAGCAGGGTCTGGATGAAGCGTTCGGCCTTGCCATTGGTCCGCGGCGTGTAGGGGCGCGTCCGGAGATGGCGCAAGCGGAGGCGCGTACAGGTCGCCGCAAAGGCCCGGGCCAGATACGCTGAGCCGTTGTCGGTCATCACGCTTTCGGCGCGCACCCCGTGCGTGGCAAACCACGCCACGGCGCGCTCGAGGAAGCCGACGGCGTCGTGCTGGTGGAGCGTCGGCAGGACTTCCACGTAGGCGACCCGGCTCCGGTCGTCGACACAGACGTGGACGTGGTCCCAGCCGCTGCCCCGGACGCGGCCGCGCCGATCGCCGTGGATGCGATGCCCGACGCCCTGGATGCGTCCGAGGCTCTTGATGTCCACGTGCAGGAGCTCCCCGGGGCGCGCGCGCTCGTAGCGCCGCGCCGGCGGCGGCGCGGTCAGGGGCGGTAGTCGTCCGAGTCCACAGCGTCGTAACACCGCGCCGACGGTCGCGCGCGGCAAGCCCACGCGCTGCGCGATGAGGACGGCGGGCAACCGCCGCGCCCGCAAGGCGCGCACCGCCGCGACGCGCGCGGGCCGCGTCAGGCGCGGCATTCGCCGGGGCACCGACGACCGATCGTGGAGACTCGCGGCCCCGCCCTCGTGATACCGGCGGCGCCACTTCTGGACCGTGCGCGTGCTGACGCCGAACGCGGCCGCCGTCCGCCTCACGGTCCACCCGTCCGTCTCGACGCGCTGGACGATCAGGGCTCTGCCCTTCGGGGTGGTCTTTGCGTTACGATGCAGTCGCATCCGGGGGCACCTCCTGTGGGTTGGGGAACGTAGGGGTACGAACCCTTTGCCCCAGGAGGCCCCGGGTGAACAACGTGTCTGGCCGTTACAGCTAGGGCGTCGCTCCCATCTATCATTTCGTGTCGTGACCGCCCTGGACCTCGACGCGATCCGCGAGCAAGGCTTCGTCGTCATCCCTGGTCTGATCTCCCCTCCCGACCTCGACGCCGTCCGCGCCACGCTCGCCCCCCAGCTGGCCGCCGACCTCCTCGGCCGCAACAACTTC
>DASZFV010000058.1:0-6699 GCA_035939455.1 Polyangia bacterium | reverse complement strand
CCGTGGGCGTCAAGGCGTCGGGCGGCATCCGCACGCGCGCGCATGCGCTCGCCATGCTGGCCGCGGGCGCGAACCGCCTCGGCGTCTCCTCGTCCGTCTCGATCGTGACGGCAGAGGCGCCGACGTCTCCGGCGCGCTAGGATTCCCCCATGGCTCGATTCCTTTTGCACTGGCTCGTCACGGCCGTCGCGCTCGGCGCCGCGGCGCGGCTCGTCCCGGGCATCCACATCGCGTCGGGGCCTGTGCTCGTCGTCGCGGCGCTCGTGCTCGGCTTCGTCAACGCCATCGTGAGGCCCGTCCTCGTCCTGTTGACGCTGCCCCTCACGGTGCTCACCCTCGGCGTCTTCTACTTCGTCGTCAACGGCGCCGCCTTCGGCCTCGCGGCGGCCCTCGTCCCCGGCTTCACGGTCGCCTCGCTCGGCTCCGCCGTGCTCGGCTCGGTGGTCGTCGCGCTCGTCTCGTGGATCTTCTCGGGGCTCATCCGCGCCGCGTCCGCCGCCGACGTGTCACGGCGCGGGTGAGGCGTCGGGTGAGGTCGGCTCACGCGGACATGGTACTACGAATCGCACGGCGCCGTTACGGCAGCGCGCGCGGCCCGACGATGGGCCTGCGCCAGAGCAGCGCCGCCGCCGCGAGCGCGCACGCGGCGCAGAGGGCGTAGAGCGTCGGGTAGCCGGCGTGCGCGGCGACGCCGCCGAGGGGCAGGACGAGGGCGCCGCCGCCGATGAAGCCGGCGTTCGTGAGCGTGAGCATGCGGCCACGCTCGGCCGCGGGCAGGTCCGCGATGCTGAGGGCCATGGCGGCCGGAAAGAGAAAGCCGTGCGCGACGCCGAAGGCCGCGCCGAAGGTCGACAGGCCCAGGGGACCCACGCCGAGGAAGCGCATCGAGAACACGACGACGACGTAGAGGCCGAGCGCGCCCACGCAGGAGCGCTGCGGGCCCACGCGATCGATGAGATCGCGCAGCCCGAGGCGCACGAAGATGACGGCGATCGTGTAGGCCACGAAGAAGCCGCTCACGTGGCGGATGCCCAGCGACAGCGCCATCGGCTGGCTGAACGTGAACATGGCGCCCAGCGCCACGCCGGATAGGCCGATGGCGATCACCATGCGCACGGCGCGCCCGCGGCGCGCCACGGTCCACAGCGACGCGGCGGCGCCTACGGCGTGGGCGTGCGCGCGCGGACGCTCGACGAGGCGCGCGGCGAACAGCCCCGACGCGAGCGACGCGACGGCGGCCGCGACGTAGGCCGACGCAGGGCCGAAGCGGTCGATCATCGGCTCCGCGAAGAGAGGCGCGACGGCGTTCGTGATGAGGTTGGCGCTGCCGTAGAGCGCCATCGTGCGCGCCATGTGCCCGGGCGGCGCGAGGTCGGCCGCGAGCGCCGCGCCCGTGACGAAGACGATCGTGTAGGCGGCGCCCTGCGCCCCGCGGAGCACCATGGCCAGAAGGCCCACGTGATCGACGGCCAGGAAGCCGATCGACGCGACGAGCATGAGCGCCGTGCCGCCCACGATCACGCGCGGACGGCCCGGCCGGTCGACGCGCGCGCCCACGAAGGGCACGGCGCCGAGGCCCGCGAACGAGAACATCGACATGACGAGCCCGATGCCCTCGGGCCCCGCGTGCAGCGTCGACGCGAGGATCTTGGGCAGCAGCACGAAGATCGAGAACGCGATGCCGAACGCGAAGTTCACCGCGAGCAGGAGCGGCAGCTGGCGCGACGCCTCCGCCTCGTGCGCGGCCGCCGACACCTCGCCCGGCGGAACGTCGGCGCTCACCGCGAGGTCTTCACGAGGTCGCGGTCATTTCTTGGCCGGCTTCGCGCGCAGCGAGGCCGAGTTGATGCAGAAGCGCTTGCCGCCGGGGCCCGGGCCGTCGTCGAACACGTGCCCGAGGTGGCCGCCGCAGCGCGCGCACATGACCTCGACGCGCGTCATGCCGTGCGAGCGGTCGATCTCGGTCGCGACGGCGTCGGGTGCCGCGGGCGCCGTGAAGCTCGGCCAGCCCGAGCCCGAGTCGTACTTGGTCTCGGACGCGAACAGCTTGGCGCCGCACCCGGCGCACTCGTACACCGCCTCGTCGTGGGCGTTCCAGTACGCGCCCGAGAACGCGGGCTCCGTGCCCTTCTTGCGCAGCACGCGAAACTGGTCGGGCGAGAGCTCGGCGCGCCACTCGTCCTCTCTCTTCGTGACCTTGTCCGACATGTTCCTGATCCTTCCCTGGTCCCTGCCTGGGGTTCAGCATAACGCGTCCTGGCTTGATACGCCGCAGGGCGCCCGGGCGTTTGGTTTAGATCCGACGGCGGCCTCGTGCGTCGATTCGCGCATGGAGTTAATGTGGCGGCGGGGCCCCCGGGCCGTGCCCGCCGATGAGCGACCAAACCGACGAGCAGCTCATGCAAGCGTTCCGTGAGGGGAACGCGCGCGCCTTCGAGCTGCTCCTGTCCCGGCACGAGCGCAAGGTGTGGCACTTCCTGCGCCGATCGGTGGGCGACCCGACGACGGCCGAGGATCTGCTCCAGGAGGTGTTCTTGCGCGTCATCAAGGCCCAGGCCGACAGCGTGGACTTCAAGGGCGAGGCCAAGTTCACGACCTGGGTGTATGCCATCGCGCGCAACCTCTGCGTCGATCACGCACGCCGCGCCATGCATCGCGACGCGCGCTCGCTCGACGCGCCCACGCGCCCCGACGACCAGGCAGGGGAGACCCTGCACGATCGCCTGGCGCACGACGGGCGCGACGCCGAGGGGCTGGCCTCGGACGGGCAGGTGCGCGCGCGCGTCGACGCGGCGGTGGCGGCCTTGCCTCCCGACCAGCGCGAGGTATTCCTTTTGCGTGAGGTCATGGATATGCCGTTCGCCGAGATCGCGGCCGTCGTGGGCGCGCCCGAGCCCACGGTGAAGAGCCGCATGCGCTACGCGCTCGAGCGGCTGCGCGAGGCCCTGGAAGATCTGCGTGGCGTCGCGTCGCTGCGCCGCTCGGCCGGGCCCGCGGAGGGGGCGCGATGACGCTCTCGCACGACGACGCGAACGCGCGCCTCCTCGAGCTCGTCTACGGGGAGGCGGCGCCGGCGGAGCGCGCGGCGCTCGAGGGGCACGTTGCGACGTGCGCGCGTTGCACGGCCGACCTCGCGGCGCTCGGCGACACGCGCGAGCGCCTGCGCGCCGCCCTGGATGATGACGAGGCGCTCGTGCCGGCTCGCGCGCACGCGCGCATTCTCGAGGCGGCCAACGCTGCCGCGGCGGCCGCGGCGCGCGCGCGCGCCGGGGACCCCGCGGCGCGCGCGCCGGCCGTTGCTGCGGCGCCTGCGCGCCAGGTGTCGGCGCGGCGCGCTCCGTCCTTTTGGGAGCGGCTGCGCGCCAGGTGGACCTTCCCGACGCTGGCGACGGTGGGCGCGGTCGCGGTGGTTGTGATTGCGTCGAAGGTGTTCCTCGAGCCCGAGCGCACGATGGAGGCTGGCCGCGAGGTGGCGACGGGCTCCGCGCCGCCGGTGGCCGCGCCGCCGCCGCCCGCGTCCGCGCCCGCCGAAGAGCCCCGGGCCACCGAGCCCCCGCGCCTCGACCCGCGCCTGCTCGACAAGCTCTCCGACGCGGCGGCCAAGCGCGGGCGGTACGCGAGCGGCGGGTCGCGCCCGGGGTTGTTCGGCGCAACGTCGGCGGCGCAACGCCTCGCCCGCGTGCACGGCTCGGCCGCCGGTTTGAACGATTTCGGCGCGGCGCCCTCGGCGGTCGCCGGCGGCGCGACGCCGTCGGTGGGCGGTGGGAGCGCCGCTCCGTCGGGTCTCGGCGGCTTCGCCAGCCCACCGTCGGGCTGGAAGGGCGGCGCGCCATCCGCGGGCGTCGGGTCGGGGCCCGGCGGTCCAGGCGCGCGCTCCGCCGCTCCTGCGGCAGCGGCGCTGGCGCCCGAGCCTTCCAAGCCGTCGGCGGCGCCTCGCGCTCAGGCGGCGCCCACGCGCCGCGCCCTCGGTAAACGTGGCGTCGCCAGCAACGCGTTCGCGGAAGACGACGCCCCGGGCGGCGCGGTCCCCGTCGCCCCGGCGCCGGAGAGCGACGTGCTGCGCGAGGAGCAAAGATCCGAAGGAGCGGAAAAAGCCTCGGAGGCAGAGCCGGCCGACAAGCGGGCAAAACCCCCAAAGGACGCGATAACGGGCAGAGTCCCGGATGCGCCGCGCGCGCTCAAGAAGTCCGCTCCGGCCGCGATGCAGGCCGCGAGCGCGCCCGCCAAGGACGAGAAGGACGAGAAGGAACGCAAGTCCGACGACGCCGCGTCGCGAGAAGCGCTCGCCCGCCGCGCCGACGAGCTCTTCGCCGCCCGCCGCTGGTCCGAGGCCGTCGAGGCCTACCGCGAGCTGCTGCGTCGTTACCCCGACGCCGACCTCAAGACGCGCTGGCGCGCCCGCCTCAGGCAGGCGCAGGCCGCCAACGAGGCAGCGCCCGAAGGCGAGGCCGATCGCGCCGCCGCCAAGGCCTCCGCGGCGTCGAAGAGCGCGCCCAAGGCCAAAGCCGCGCCGACCGCCACGCCCGCCGAGTGAACGGGCGACCTGCTGAACGATTGGTCCTTCGCGAACCGCTTCGGTCCTGTCCGTTTTGGGCTGCGCCCGGGGGCCCGAACCACTAAGATCGCGCGCGCTCATGACCGAACCGGCCACGCCTCTGACCTCGCTCGATCGCGTCCTCGTGACGGTCACGGGACCGGACCGCCCCGGCGTCACCTCCACGCTTACGGGCATCCTCGCCGAGCAAGGCGCGGCGCTCTTCGACATCGAGCAGGTCGTCGTCCAGGGGCAGCTCACGCTCTGCCTGCTCGTGGGCATCCCGGGCAACCGCGACGTCCTCAAGGAGCTGCTCTTCACGGCCAAGCAGCTCGGCATGGACCTCGACTTCAAGCCGGTCTCGCCGGTCGTGCCCGTCTCGGCCTCCCCGGCGCGACCCTCCTCCGCAGCCGACGGCGGCCGCTACGTCATCACGGCCATCGCGCCGGCGCTCGGTGCGCGCCACCTGCACGCCATTGCGTCGGCGCTCGCCGCAGAGGGCGCGAACATCGAAAAGATCGGCCGGCTCTCCGAGGAGGACACGCTCTCTTCGGTGGAGATCCAGGCGCGGCTGCCGGCGGGGCGCGACGCCGACATCCTCAAGACGACGCTGCTCGGCATCGCGACTGCGGCGGGCTTCGACGTCTCGCTCCAGCGCGAGAGCCTCTACCGCCGCTCGAAGCGCCTCGTCGTCATGGACATGGATTCGACGCTCATCCGCATCGAGGTCATCGACGAGCTGGCGCGCGCCGCCGGCGTGGGCGCGGAGGTCTCGAAGATTACGGAGCGCGCCATGCTGGGCGAGATGGACTACGACGAGTCGCTGCGCCAGCGCGTCTCGCTCCTCAAGGGGCTCGACGTCGCCGTGCTCGACAAGATCGCGGCGGACCTGCCGCTCACGGACGGCGCTGAGACGCTCGTGCGCGTGCTCAAGCGCCTCGGTTACAGCATCGCGGTCATCAGCGGCGGCTTCTCGCGCGCCGCCGAGGCGCTCAAGCGCCGCCTCGACCTCGACTACGCCTATTCGAACAATCTCGAGGTCGCGGCCGGCAAGCTCACGGGCCGCGTCGTGGGCCCGATCGTCAACGCGCAGCGCAAGGCCGAGCTCCTCGAGACGATCGCGCAGGCCGAGGGCGTGCTGCTCGACCAGGTCATCGCCGTGGGCGACGGCGCGAACGACGCGCTCATGCTGGACCGCGCAGGGTTGGGCATCGCCTTCCACGCCAAGCCCAAGCTGCGCGAGTCCGCCGACACGAGCATCTCCTCGTCGGGGCTGGACGCGATCCTCTACCTCCTCGGGATCAGCGCGCGCGAGCTCCAGGAGGTACAGTAACGCGACGAAGCGCTGGTGAGACTCGAGTGGCGCGGCGGCGAAGCGCGCTCAGGAAGTCTCGCGGGCCGCTCTCATTGCTCATCGACGTCCGTGTCTGTTGGCGAAGGTGATGCCCTCGCGCAACTGCGCGATGGCTTGTTCGATCAAGACCATCGCCTGTACGCGGTGGCCGCCCTTGTCGTGCTTGGCCTCGCGCAGTTGCCTCCGTGCCTCGCGCAGGGACACGACCGCCTGCCACATGTGCGGCTGGCGCTCGGCGCCGGGCACGGCTTGGTCGACGGGCTCGGGCGCCGCCGGTCCTTGCGCCTCGCCGATCTCGGTCGGGTGCGTCGCGGCGTACTGAATCCCGGCGTTGACCGCGTCCATCGCCTGCTGGATGAACCCAAGCGCCGCCTCGCGATGCCCGCCCTTGTTGGGGCTGGCCGCCGTGGTCTCGGCTCTCGCTTGTTCGAGCGCCTGCAGTGCCGCCTGCATCTTGGGCTGCCCGCTATCGGTGGCCGCCATCGGCGGCGGCGCCGCAGGCGGTGGTGGCGAGGAGGCGCAGGCCGCGAGCAGCGAACAGAACGTCAACACCAACCGTGCCCGAGTCATGATCTTCACCTCCGGCCGCCGCAACAGTAGCGGCAACCGGAGACGGCGTCTACCGGGACGATCCTTTACAGGTGTCCGTGGACATCGTTAACACTCGTCCGAGCGGAGCGAAGCCCCGCTGATCTTGCCGGTGCGCTCGCTGAGTCGGCCTAGCAAGGTGTTGTAGTAGAGGATGTTCCATTCATCTCAGCTGAACGCGAGGACGTTAGCCATACATCTTGGCGTCGCCGGGCGAAGTGTG
>DASZFV010000057.1:0-2268 GCA_035939455.1 Polyangia bacterium | reverse complement strand
GTCGCGCGCGGCAGCTCGGGGCCCTCGCCGAGGAAGTCCGCATCGAGCGACAGGATGACCTTCGCCTTGTCGAGGTCGTGGCGCGCAACGAGCGGCTGCCCGAACGCGAGGCGCGGCCCCTCCGCGGCGCCGTCGCTCGTCGTCGACGAGTAGCTCACGAACTTCGCCATGGGGAAGCGCGCGAGGATGCGCCGGCGCAGATCTCCGAGCAGCGGCGACGCGCTCGGTTCGACGAGGAAGCGCAGCCCCGCGCCCTTGTTTCCCTCGAGCCTCTCGGCGCGCGCCTTCGTGTCGGCCAGGAAGGCGCGCCAGGCGATGCTCTCGCCGCCACGCCGGAGCACCTTGGCGCGATCGTCGTCGTAGAGCCCGAGGATGAGCGCCTGCTCGATGGCGGTCGTGCCGCCGACCGTCTCGGGGTGATCGGGGTTGCCTTCGATCTTCGTGGGGCGCCCTTCGTGGCTCGTGGCGAGCAGGCCGCTCGCGAAGCCTTCGAGGGCGTACGCGGTCGCGAAGTGGAGCGGATTGCCGGGCGTTAGCTCCTCGGGCCGTCGCACGAACGGCACTATCTTCTCGTTGGGCTTGCGGCAAGCCGCGCCCACGGTGGCGAGCGCCGTCGACGCGCCCAGCAGCTGCATGAACCCCCGCCGCGAGACCGACCCCTCGGCCAGCTCGTCGGCGCCTGCTGGGAATTCGTTGACGGCGCCGAGCGCGATGGCCTTGGCCGCCTCTCGCTCCTCGATGCTCCGCCAATAGCGCGGCGGCGCCTGAGCGGCGGTCGCGGTAGATTGCCGAGGCGCCTCGGCTGCGACGATCGGGAGCGAGCGCCGCTTCTGGCGGTCCTTCGCGCGCGCTTCCTTATTGTCGTCGCAGCTCATCGATTTACCTCGTCACCCTCGTCACCGCTTGTGACCTCATCGGTGACACGTCGTGCAGCTCGTCCGCGTATGGACGTGGTTCTCGTCGGCGAGCGCCTTGCCCGTCTCCTCGGGATCGCCGTCGGGCTTCCAGTCCATGTTGACGACCTCCGACACCGGGCGGAGGTTCTTCTCCGGGTGCCGGTGGCAGTCGAGGCAGAACCCCATCGTGAGCGGCTCGCCTTTCTCGACGGCGGGCATGAGATCGACGCGCCCATGGCAGCTCACGCAGCCCACGCCCTTGTTGACGTGGATGGCGTGGTTGAAGAAGACGAACTCGGGCACCTTGTTCACGCGCCGCCACTCGATCGGCTTGTTCTCGATGAAGCTCCGACGCACGGGCTCGAGCAGCGGGCTCTTGTTCCAGATCTGTGAGTGGCAGTTCAGGCAGAGCTGCGTCGGCGGGATGCTCGCGCTGGGCGACTTGTCGACCGTGTTGTGACAATAGCGACAGTCGATGCCCTCGTCGCGCGTGTGGTGCCGGTGGTCGAACTGGATGGGTTGCTCGACGGGATCCTGCATGCCGCGGGCGTAGGGCGTGCGCGCGTAGACCATGAGCCCACCCAAACCTCCCAACGCTCCCGCCGCCACGACAAACAACGAGATTTGCGCGAGAGTGTTGTGCCGTGGGCGAAAGAGGAGACTCATCCTCGTTGGCGCAGCATATAGGCAAAGCTTTGTGTTCGCGTCAAGCAATAGTGACGGCGCACGCGCTCTGTCTTTTGTCGAAGGCGTCGTCGGCCATTTGAAACATTTGGACCGCATCGACGCCGGATCTTTTCGCGAAGGAAAACACACGCAGGTTTTTCCGTAACCGCGCTGGGTCGGCGACGTGCGCACGTCAGCCCACACCCACCTCAATACGCACGACGCGCGCGCTAAGGTTTCGCTCCGCCGCTGTCGACCTAACGGGCACATGTCTACCCGTGCCGAAACGGGCCGGACGTCGCTCGGTGGCTCGACGACGACGATCTCGGCCGCCCAGACGGCGCCGATCCGAATCCACCACCTCACGGAGATCCTGTGCGCCGATACTCCGGCGCTGCGCCGCTCGCTCCCCGAGGCCGCCGAGCGCGCCCTCGGCCTCACCGCGGGGCGCACGGCGGACGCGGCCGCCATCGAGGCGGTCCTCGCGCCCGATCCGGCGCTCTCCGGCCCCCTCGTCTCGTTGGCCGCGTCCGGGCTGTTCTCGCCGCGCGAGACGATCACGAGCGTGCGCGAGGCCGTCATGAGCCTCGGCCTCGAGGCAACCCGGGACGCGCTGCTCGTCATCGTGACGAACGGCATCGCGGCCGCCGTGCCGGGATTCGAGACGCACGCCGAGACGCTGCGGCGCCGGGCGCTCGGCGCCGGG
>DASZFV010000056.1:0-7313 GCA_035939455.1 Polyangia bacterium | reverse complement strand
CGTCGTGCGAATGTTCGTGAAGGAGCCGGAGCGCTGGAGGCGAGCGGTCACGGGCGCCGCTCACCCCCGCCTGCGAGAGCTCTTCACGCCCGCGATGCGGCCGCTCACGCGCAGCGGGCTCTCGATGGCCATCATCGCGCTCATCGCGTGGTGGGCCATCAACGCGTTCATCCCCACGGTGTCGACCGGCCTCGCGCAGGCGACGGCCAGGACGCGCGGCCTCGACCGCGCCGCGACGCTCGCGCTCGTCGAGGGCTGGAAGGCGCGGGCGACCAACGTCTTCAACCTCGGCGGCCTCATCGGCACGCTGCTCACGATCCCCGCCGCGAAGCTCATCGGCCGCCGCATGATGTTCGGGATCTACTACCTGCTCTCGGCGCTCGCGATCTTCGCCACCTTCGGCCTCGACCTGCCGCCGCTCACGCGCCTCTACATGTACTTTTTCATCGGCGTGACGGTCTTCGGCGTCTTCGGCAGCTTCACCTACTACCTGCCCGAGCTCTTCCCGACGCGCCTGCGCGGCACGGGCGCCGGCTTCTGCTACAACGCCGGCCGCATCGTCGCCGCGGGCGGCCCGTTCCTCGTGGGCGCGATCGCTTCCCGCGGCGCCGACTCGCTGCGCAGCGCGCTCCACGTGCTCTTCTTCATCGGCATCGTCCCCCTCATGGGCGTCGTGCTCTCGCGCGGCGCCATCGAGACGAAGGGTCGGGAGCTGGTCTAGTCTTGGTCCTCGTCTTATTCTAGCCGCGCGCGGCCATGTAAGTGAGCAGGTCGACGCAGCGGTTGCTGTAGCCCCACTCGTTGTCGTACCAGGAGACGAGCTTGAAGAAGCTCGGGTTGAGCTCGATCGACGAGCCCGCGTCGTAGACGCTCGACAGCGTCTCGTGGATGAAGTCGCTCGAGACGACCTCCTCCTCGGTGTAGCCGAGGATGCCCTTCAAGTAGGTCTCGCTGGCCCGCTTCAGGGCGGCGCTGATCTCCTTGAGGCTCGTGGCCTTCTCGGTCTTGAACGTCAGGTCGACGACCGAGACGGTCGGCGTCGGCACGCGGAACGCCATGCCCGTGATCTTGCCCTTCACCTCGGGCAGCACGAGCGCGACCGCCTTCGCGGCGCCCGTCGTCGACGGGATGATGTTGAGCGCGGCCGCGCGGCCGCCTTTCCAATCCTTGCGCGACGGGCCGTCGACGGTCTTCTGCGTGGCCGTGTAGCTGTGCACGGTCGTCATCAGGCCCTCGCTGAGACCGAAGCCTTCTTTCAGGACGGCGTGGACGAGCGGCGCGAGGCAGTTCGTCGTGCACGAGGCGTTCGACACGATGTTGTGCTTGGCGGCGTCGTACTTCTCGTGGTTGACGCCCATGACGACGGTGATGTCCTCGCCCTTGGCCGGCGCCGAGATGATGACCTTCTTCGCGCCCGCGGCGAGGTGCCCCTTGGCCTTTTCGGCCTCGGTGAACAGGCCCGTCGACTCGATGACGTAGTCGACGTTGAACTTCTTCCAGGGCAGCTCCGCGGGCGTCTTCGCCGAGACGACGTGGATCTCCTTGCCGTCGACGACGAGCACGTCGTCCGATTCCTTGTCGGCGCCCGACTTCTTCGAGCTGACCTTGCCCTCGAAGCGACCCTGGATCGAGTCGTACTTCAGCAGGTAGGCGAGGTTGTCGGCGGGAACGATGTCACCAACGGCGACGACCTCGACCTCTTTCCCGAACAGGCCCTGCGTGTAGAGGGCTCGAAATACCAGGCGGCCGATGCGTCCGAATCCGTTGATCGCGATGCGCGTGCTCATTTCATTCTCCAGGGTTACGTGCCGTCGAACAGGCCTGGCAGACTATATGATGGACGCCGTCGGCCAAGCAAACCCGGCCACGGCGCCGCCGGCCGTCGTCGCCACTCACCGCGCGGGCTTGCGTAGGAGCACGAGCGTCGCGCCGTCGCCGCCCTGCGCGGGGCCCGCCGACGCGAACGCCAGAACGGACGAGGCCGACGACGGCGACGCGGCGAGCCAGCGCCAGACGAGCGGCTTGAGCACGGGTGCGTCGTCGCGGGAGTGGGCGCCGCGCCCGTGGATCACCAGAAGGCAGCGCTTGCCTTCGGCGCGCGCGTGTTCGAAGAAGCGCTCGAGGGCGTCGAGCCCGTCCGCGCGCGCGTGGCCGTGCAGGTCGAGGCGCGCCTCGACGGGCAGCTCGCCCGTCTTGAGACGACGCAACAACTTGACGTCGACGCCGCGGCCGCGACCCTCGATCGAGCCGCCGGTCGCCTCGACCGCGAACGCCCTGCTCTCGGCCATCCCTTCGGGCGGCGCCTCGTACGCCTCGGGGCGCGGGCGCGCCGTGATGGGCCCGCGCCCCGGCGGCGCACCGCGCGGTCGCGGCGCTGCGGGGAGGGGGCCGCGCGCAGCCGCGGGGAGTGGCTTCGCGCCGCGCATCGCCTCGGCGAAAGCCAGCGCGTCGTCGTCACCGCCGCTCGTGCCGCCGCGGTCGCCACCGCGCTTGGTCACAGCTTGCGGAAGGCTTGGATGAGCTGATTGATCGTCTTGCCGTTCGGATCGCGCGCTTCGCGGTCGACGGCCGAAAGCAGCGTGCGCTTGGTCCGGACGACGACGCCCGTGTGCACGCCCGTGCGGTCCCACTCGTCCTTGACCTGCTTTTGCCCGCGGTCGAGGGCCCCGTCATCGGCGTACTCGCAGACGGTCGCGTCGACGCCCGCGACGGCGCCGCGCTCGCAGTACCCGGCCACGTAGGGAGGCGGCACGATCGGCGCGAAGCTCTCCGGCTTGAGCCCGGCGCCCTTCCACGCGTCGAGCACGGCGTCGGTGTGCGGCGTTCCCTCGACGTGCGCGGGGGCCGCCGGCCCGCCGCCCGGGGGCTTGCTCTTGCCACAGGCGCCCTGGGCGAGCGTGCTGGTTGCGACCAGGACCAGGTAAGCTTGAAGTCGGCCCATGACCGCCCCGTTCAGCGCTTCCAGGCGTTGCCGTGGCCGGCTTTGCCGCCGCCCGCGCGCCAGCCGCCTCCCTGTTGTGGCGCTGGGCTTCCGCGCCAACCGCCACCTTGCTGCGGGGCCGGGTTCCCCCTCCAGCCGTCGCCTCGGCCGGGCGCGCCGTCGCCGCGCCAACCTCCTCCGTGCGCCGGCGGGGGCGGTCCCCCCCGCCAGCCGCCGCGCTCGTGCCGTTCCCAACGCTCGTGCCGCTCGTGCCGCTCGTCCCGCTCCCACCCGCGGTGTCGCCCGTTGTCGTGCTCGACGAAGACGGGCCCGGCCGGGCCGCCGACGTTGATGCCCACGCCGACCTGAACGACGGGAGGGGGCGGCCCGCCGACGACTGCGCGCCCGCGCCAGCCGGGGCCGGCGGCGACGATCTCGCCGCGGAAGCCTGGTGGGGCCACCCTGACGTCGACGACAGGTCTTTCGTAGACGATGGGTGCATACGCATCGTTGACGACCATGTAGCGCGGCCGCTCCTGGTAGTAGCCCGGGTCGTACGTCCCGGTGAACCAGTAGGCGCCGCCGCGCAGCTCGAATGACGCCTGGGCCGGCGGTTCGTACCAGTGGTAGTGCGGGCCCTGCAAATAGCAATATTCCGGATGCCCGAACTGGACGTTCGCTTCGACGATCGGATGAGGACCATAGAAGGCGTGGCGCGGCCCCTCGTAGTTGAAGGGCGAAGGGTCGCCCACGAAATAGTACTCACCGTCGACTTGGCGGTACATGCGGGGGTCGGACGGGCCGAAGTCGTGGACGTGAGGGACGTCGATGTAGCAGAAGCCGCCGCCCATCTTCCTCGGGAGCGGGTGCTGGGACAGGTAACGCACGACGGCCGCCTCGGCAGAGACCGATAGCGTCAGGACGGTCAAACCGGCGGCGAACATGAGGATTCTTCGCATGGCTCCTCCTGGGATCGGAAACGATACGCCATCGTTCACGACAAGGCGAAGAGGTTTCGGGAGCTACGGGTACGGCGTGACCCACTTCACATCGAAGGGTGTGGGTCCCCACGGATGCAAGACCTGTTGATCAGTGCGGTAGTTTGTCGCACCCTCAATTCTGGGAGGGGTGCGCATGGCACAGAAGAGGGTGCTCTTGGTCGAGGATGATCCGGACATCCGGGACATCGTTCAGGACGTGTTGGAGGCGGAGGGGTATGACGTCGTTCCCGCCAGTCACGGGAAGCAGGCGCTCGAGTTCCTGAGTGGAGCTCGGGAGGGCGAGCGGCCCGACCTCGTGATCTTGGACATCATGATGCCGCTCGTGGACGGGCGACATGTGCTCGAGGCGATCAGGAGTGATCGGTCACTGGCGTCGGTGCCGGTCGTCGTCATGAGCGCCGTCGAGCACGAAAAGCCGGCGGGCGCGGCGGCGTTCTTGAGAAAGCCGTTCTCTCTCGACACGCTCTTCGATGCCGTGCACACGCTCGTAGATGAGCGCGTCCCCTCGCTCGCGATCACGTGAGCGAGGGATGACGGCGCCTCAACGGCGGTGAGGGCTCGGGCCCGTGTAAGGAGAGACGGCCGGTGTCGAGGTCGTCGTCGGGCTCGCGTCGGTCTTGGTGCCGCCGCCCGGCGGCGGACCGAAACCGTCGTCGACGGCGACGGTTCCCATCTGGGGAACGCCCGACGCGGTCGCGTCCTCGGCGTTCAGCGCGGCGCTGTCCTTCGGCGGAAGCTCGCAGTTCTCTCGCAGGGCGCGGGCGCGCTGGATCTCGCCGAGCCGGTAGAACGACAGCACGCGCCAGAAGCAGGCCTCGGGATCGGTGCGCTCGGGCAGCCCGCGCAGCATGAAGAGTACCGTCCGCCATCGATCCGGTGAGGTCGCGTCGCGGGCGGCCTTCTCGGCGTCCACGAGCTGATCGCGTCGCGTCTCGGCGAAGGCCTTCTTCACGGCCTTCGAATCTCCCGGGAACGCCTCGAGCGGCGGCGCCGATTCGTTGATGAGGTGCGGGTCCGAGTCGCCGATGACGTAGGCGGGGGGCGCGCCGATCCGGCGGCGCTTGAGCCTGGCCTGGGCGGCGGCGTCCGGCGTCGCGTCGTCCGGTCCCTTCTTGGCCTTGCCGGTCTTGGACTTGTTGGACTTGGCGGCCTTGGACTTGTTGGCGGGCGCCTTCTTCGGTTTTGGCTGGCCGCTCGTGGTCGCGCCCGGCGTCGCGGCGTCTTCGGCCGCGGCCCGTGGGCCGCGGCCGCCTACGAACAGCGCCGCGCACGCGAGCACGAGGCTGAGACGGAGAGCTCCGTGAGGTCTTTGAAAGCCGAGGCCGCGCATCATGTCTTTTTCTACCCGTTCGTTGGCGCCCGGCTAGCCCGGCGCCGCCGCGGTGGCCTGCGGGATTCCGAAGATGTCGCGCAGCTTGGGATAGCGCTCCTTGGGCTGGTCGAGGTCGTGCAGGCCGATGCGCAGCGAGACGGTCGTGCCGTCGCCCCACGGCCACCACAGCCCGAAAGCGCCGGGAGTGCCCGGCTCGCCGCCCCAGAACAGGAGTTGCGCCGAGCGCACGCCGCCACAGCTCTCCGCCAGCTTGCGCACGCCCTCGGGCGCCTCGGCGAGCGTCTGCGCGCTCCACGACTTGGGCAGCACCTCGGTCATCGCGGCGCGAGCGGCCGGCTCGAGGCTCATGGGGATCGACGAGGCCACGCAGCGCAGCCTTCGGTCGTACGACCAGTCGGGCGCGGGCCACTTGCCCTTCAGGCGCTCGAGGCCCTGAAACAATTCCTGCCATTGTTCGTCGACGCTGGCCATGCAGGGGAGCCTAACCGGGTTTTCGGCGGAGGGGCAAACAATCAGGCCGGGGCGCTGTTTTTGCCGGGCGTGGCGGCGCGGAAATCGAAGCCGATGCGGGGCGGCTCGTGGGCTGGATCGCACCTGTAGCCGGTGAAGTCGGTGATGCCCTCACTCCGCAGGAAGTCCTCGTCGAGCAGGGCGTGGCCGGTGAACGAGCGCGGCTCCTTCGCGAAGATGCGCAGCGTCGCGTCCGCGAGGATGTCGGGCTTTCGCCACAGCGTGCGATCACCCAAACCCCAGTTGATCGTCGCGAGGCTCTCGATCATCGTCACTGGCCAAAGCGCGTTGGCGGCGACGTTGTCGTCGCGCACCTCCTCGGCGAGCCCGCGCGCGATGAGGGTCATGCCGAACTTCGAGATCGCGTAGGCGACCTTGCCGGTGGCGGCGTCGAGGTCGACGGGGGGCGACATCATGAGGACGTGCCCGAACTTCTGGGCGCGCATCGCGGGCAGGACGTGGTGCGTGCAGGCGAACGCGCCGCGCACGTTGACGTCCATGACGAGGTCGAACTTCTTGAGCGGCGTGTCGGCGAGGGACTGCCAGTAGAGCGCGCCCGCGTTGTTGACGAGGAAGTCGACGCGCCCGAGCTTGTCGAGCGCCGCCTTGACGGAGCGCTCGACGGCGACGTCGTCGCGCACGTCGAGGGCGAGCGGCAGCGCGCGCCGGCCGAGCGCCTCCACCTCGCGCGCCGTCGCGCCGACGGTGCCGGGCAGCCGTGGATCGGGCGCGACGGTCTTGGCGGCGACGACGACGTCACAGCCGTTGCGCGCGAGCGTGAGCGCGATGGCCTTGCCGACGCCCCGCGAGGCGCCGGTCACGAACGCGACTTTTCCCGCAAACATGCCCGCAGTGTACGCGTCTAGTCGACCTGACGGCCACCGTGGCGGATGTCCTTGCCCTTGACCATGAAGACCACCATCTCGCCGAGGTTCGTGACGTGGTCGCCGATGCGCTCGAGGTACTTGGCGATCGATTGCAGGCGCGTCGCGCGGAAGATGTTGCGGGGGTCCTCCATCATGTAGGTGAGGAGCTCGCGGAAGATCTGCATGTAGTAGGCGTCGACGTTGCGGTCGCGCACGATGACGCGCTGGGCGCGATCGGCGTCGGCCGCCACGAAGGCGTCGAGGGCCTCGTGCAGCATCTCCTGGACCTCGCGCGCCATGTTGGGCATGTCGACGTAGGGCTTGAGGGGCGGCTCGGCGTTGAGCTCGACGACTCGCTCGCAGATGTTGACGCCGAGGT
This sequence comes from Polyangia bacterium, assembly GCA_035939455.1. Classification (GTDB taxonomy): domain Bacteria; phylum Myxococcota_A; class Polyangia; order Fen-1088; family Fen-1088; genus DASZFV01. The sequence continues at coordinate 304 of DASZFV010000056.1, read as the reverse complement.
CGCCGATGCGTTCGAGGTCGGTCACGAGCTTGAGCGCCATCGTGATGAAGCGGAGGTCCGAGGCCACCGGCTGGCGGCGCGCGAGGATCTGCATGCAGAGCTCGTCGATCTCGAGCTCGAGTTGATTGATTCTCTTGTCGAACGAGATCATCTGTTCGGCCAACGCCGTCTCGCGCTCCGTGAGGGCGCGGATGCTGCCACGGATCATTTCCTCGACCTTGGCGCCCATGAGGAGGAGCTGCTCGCGCAGCCGGCGCAGCTCCTGCTCGTATTCGCGGTTCGTGTGCTCGCGGGAAGTGAGTGT
>DASZFV010000055.1:0-10993 GCA_035939455.1 Polyangia bacterium | reverse complement strand
CGGCGATCGCCATGAGGACGACGACGACGTAGGGCAAAAGCTCGCGGTGGCGGTGGCGGTTCGTGTACACGGCGATGGCCGAGAACACCGACAGAAGGAAGACCCACCACAGGATCGAGCCGTCGAGGCCGCCCCAGTAGGCCGTGATTTGGTAGAAGAGCGGTGACGACGAGTCGGAGTAGTGTTGCACGTACTTGATCGAATAGTCATGCGTCACGAAGGCATAGATGAGCGCGACCGACGACAGCCCCAGCACGCCGGCGAGCGCGTAGACGCCCGCTCGCCCCGACTCGATGAAGCGCCGGTTCCCGCGCCGCGCGCCGATGAGCGAGATCACGCCGGAATAGGTCGCGACGACAAGCGCGATCAGCAGGGTCAACGTTCCGAATGCAGCCATGACGTCCCTCCAGCGGATCCGGGCCGGCGCGGCGCGATGCCCGCGCGGGTCGCCCGGAAGTCCCTGCAACCTAACACAGAATTCACCGTCCGCACCGGGCCGTCTGCGGCTAGGGGAGAAACCGCCCGCGCGCGCCGGCTATTCCCTCGGGTAGGGAAATTCAGGCATGGGCGACGTCGGCTCGGTGTCGTGGAACTTGCGCAGGTCGAGGACGATATCGCCGTCGGGCGCCTCCGAGACGATGTCGACGAAGCGCCGCCCCCAAAGGAGCTGGTGCGTGAAGTAGCGGTGGCCGGCGTGCACCGTCTGCATCGAGATGTCATCGAGGCCGACGACCAGGATCTGCAGCTCGATCTCCTTCTCTGCGGCCGACTCGGGCGTCTCGCCGAAAAGCGGGCTCGAGGCGTCGATCGTGTGTAGGACCACCCAGGCGCGCGACAGCGAGAGCAGGTGGTCGCGCTGCAGCTTGAGGTCGAGCGTGCGATAAAAGGTCTCCCCCTCCGTCGTCTTTTCGGTGCGCCCGAGAGCGACACGTAGGTGGGCGCCTACGATTTGGTTGCCCCGCTGGTTACTGATGCGGAACATAAGCGTTGGCACGCCGTTCATGGGGCCAATGACGGCCTCGTTCGTGAAAACCACGCGCGCCGTCGAGCGCGAGAACTTCGCGAACACGAGACCCGTGACGAGCGCTGTCAGTGTGAGACCCACGATGGTCTCGACGACGACGACCGTGTTGGCGGCCGGCGACTCGGGCGACAGCGCGCCATAGCCGATCGTGCCCATGGTCTGCACACTGAAGAAGAAGGCGTCGAGGAACGACCCGGGCGCCGCATGCGCGACGCCGCCCACGATCAGGAAGGCCACGGCGAAGATGGCGTTCGCGAAGAGGAAGACCCCCGCGATGAGGGCGAAGGTCACCCACCAAGGCAGGTGTAGCAGAGCGTGATAGAAGTCGCGCAGCGGCGTCGGGCGATCACCCAGCACGCGGAAGCCGTAGCTCGCGCCCGGCGCGACGATCCGGCGGGGTTTTCGCTCCCTCTTCACGGGCCGGACATGTTACGGCGGAAGATGCGCGCGCGATACGCCGTGGCGACATGCGGCGATTTGATCGATTCTGGAAGGCGATCGATAAAAGGGAACAATGCGATGAGGTGGGCCGGGTCCCAAATCTTCGTCTTGCCCGTGCTGCTGCTCGCCTGCAGTCAGAGCACCGCCGGACGGTACAAAACCGGCGCCGCGGGCGCAGTCGCCACGCAAGGTGCGGGGACAAACGTTTGTGATGCGCCGGGGCTCGTGTGGAAGACGGGTTCGAAGACGAACTTCACGTCGTACCCGGCACCTGGTAGTGAAGAGTGCATCAAGTACAGCGGCTGCCAATATGAAGGGCAGTTCGCGGGATGCGACAAGACCGAGCCGCTCAGATGGGTGATGTCTCACAACATCGTCGCCGCGTTCCCCGACTTCACGGCGTTGAAGCTCCACGACCTTTGTCTCAAGTCCAGCACCGGAAAGACGATCGTCGTCACCGTCCTCGACACGTGCGGCGACAGCGATTGCGGCGGTTGCTGCACGCAGAACAAGGGCACTGCCGCCGAGCTCATCGACGTCGAGAGCTTCACGCACAAGCGCTGGGGCGTGCCGGACGGACCCATCCAGTGGGCCGATATCGGCCCGACCAAGAGCAGCGGCTGCCAGTAGCGCGTCGTTTCTCTCGCCGCCGCTCGCGCCCATCAGCCGAGGCAGTACACTTCCGCGCGGGATGATCTTCGATCCGCGCTCCGACCCCGACGTGCCGCCCGGCATGTCGATCGAGCTCTTGCAGGAGCTCCATCTCCTCACGCGCGATGGGCACCTCAACGCCGACGCGCGCCGGAAGCTCAAGCAGATCCGTCACCTCGTCCGTCTCCTGCGCCCCGCGCTCGACGACGCGCTCGCGCGGCACGCCGAGCCCGCGATCGCCGACTGCGGCGCCGGAAAGAGCGCGCTCGGCGCGCTCCTCTACGAGCTCGTCCTCGGGCCGGCGGGGCGCGGCGCGCTCTACGCCGTCGAGTCCCGTCCGGAGCTCGTCGCTGGCGCCGCCGCCCGGGGCGCGCGTCACGGCCAGGATCGCTTCCACTTCGTGGAGGGCCTCATCGCCGACGCCGACTTGCCCGAGCGCCTGCAAGTCGTGACGGCGCTGCACGCGTGCGACACGGCGACCGACGACGCGCTGGCCCTCGCGATCGCGCGCGGCGCTGACCACGTCGCCGTCGTGCCGTGCTGTCAGGCCGAAGTCGCGCGCCAGCTCGCCGCGACGTCGGACCGCGATTCCGCGGACGAGGCGCTCATCCGCCATGCGCTTCATCGGCGCGAGCTCGGCTCGCACCTCACGAACGTCGTGCGCGGGCTCTGCCTCGCGGCGCACGGCTACAAGGTCGCCGTGACCGAGCTCGTGGGGTGGGAGCACTCGGCGAAGAACGAGATCGTCCTCGGCGCCCGCGTGCACCGCTTCCACGCGGAGAGCCGCGCGACGCTCGCGCGGCTGCTCGAGCGCTGGCGCGTCGAGCCCGCCCTTGTGCGCCTCCTGCGCGCCCGCGGCCTCGACCCGTGCGCGCCAGCGTCGTGACTCCCCTGGAGTCAGGCGATGCTCAGGCGACCGGTGACGCGTCTGCGGCTGGCGGGCCGCCCGTGCGTTCGAGCAGCGTCGCGACGGACACGACTGTCGTGCCCGCGGCGCTCTTGAGCCGCACGGCGAAGAGATCCTTGGGTCCGCCCACGCGCGCGAGCTCGCACGATCCCGCGAAGACCTTCTTCCCCAGTGCCTCGAGCTCCTCTTTGTACGCCGCGAACGTGGCGTCTGTGTTGGGCGCCGCGAGGCGATCGTTGACGCGGAAGAGGAGCTCGTCGGTGGCGAACGTGAGCTTGCCGCCGAACGCCGCCTCCTTCTCGAGCAGGGCCGCCGCGTGCAGCGCGCGTCGCACGAGGTCCGAGAGGCGCTCGCCCGCCGCTGGCCCCGAGCGCTTGCGGTTGTGGAGCAGGCCAAGGCGGCCCTCGCCCTCGTCGAGGAAGTAGTCCGAGCCGTGGCCGATGAGCACGACGCCGGGTCCCTCGGGCACGTGGCCGTAGTTGGCGACGTCGATCATGAGCTCGGGTAGCGCGCGATCCTTGATCCAGCGGTGGAAGACCGGGATGACGGCCTCGGGCCCGACGGCGCGCGCGGCCGCCGGCGTCAGGTAGATCTTCAGTTGCAGCTTGTGCGCGTCCATCGTGTGCGGCGATCCTCGCGAGGTTAGGCCGGGGGCAGGATCCGGGTGGGGCCGGAGAGCTGTGAGCCTAGGCGCGTGTAGCACTGGTGGGCGGCGTCGATGAACATCGTCGCCTCCTCGATGAGCTGGTGGACGCTCTCCGGCGTGGCGGCGCCCGGGCGCGCTTCGCCCGCGGTCTTGCCTGGCGCGCCGGCTCGCGCTTCGTGCGCGCGGAAAAAGTATTGCGCGAACTTTGGGCCCGCGAACGGGTCGAAGAAGAGCTGCGTGTCGTAGTAGTGCTTGCGGAACTCAGCGACGATCTCGTCGGCGCCGGAGCCGCTGTTGACGTTGGCGTTCCTTTCCTTCACGAGCGCGCGCGCCGCGATGAGCATCGAAGAGAACGCGCGCGCGCCCGCGCCGTCGAACTGCTGCTCGTCGAGCAGGATCTGCGACTCGAAGAGCTCGCGCTCAGCCGAGGCGAGCTCGACCTCGACCAAGGGCACGACCTCCCCCGCGCACTCGCCCTCGCCCATGTCGGAGATCGTGTACTCGCGCGGGTCGCCCCAGTCGCTGTAATGGCTCGGGTCCTGGTCGTAGGTCGGCAGGATCTGCAGCTCCTCGACCATAGCGCGGATGGTCTTCTTGCCGATGCGGTTGGCGAAGTCGGCGAAAGACTCGTTGCCCTGGCGCTCCTTCGCGAAGCGCTCCGTGAGGCGCTTGACGATCTCCGGCACGCGCTTCGATGGCACGGCGCCGATGGCGAGGCCGTAGGAGCCGGCGTTGTTCGTCCACTGGCCGCCCACGACGAGCTGAAAGTGCGGCACGCGCCGCCCGCCGACGTTGCGCGAGACGCCCAGGAAGCCGAGGTCGGCGACGTGGTGCTGGCCGCACGAGTTGAAGCAACCGCTGGCCTTGATGTGCAGGTGTTTGGCGTTGGGATCTTTATCAAGCCCCGAGGTCCGGATGTGCCTGGTGAGCTCGGCCGCGAGCGCGCGCGACGACGAGATGCCGAGCTTGCACGTGTCGGTGCCCGGGCATGCCGTGATGTCGCTGATCGTGCTCGCGCCCGGCTGCGCGAGCTTGATGCGCGCGAGCTCGGCATAGACGGTGGGCAGGTCGGCCTCGCTCACCCAGCGCAGGAGCAGGTTTTGTTCGACGGTCGTTCGCATGGCGTCGCCCGTATACGCGCGCGCGACGTCGGCCAGCGCGCGCGCCTGCTCGGACGTGAGGTCGCCGAGCGGGAGCGTGACGACGGCCATGAAGTAGCCCGCCTGGCGCTGCGCGACGACGTTCGTCTCGCGCCAGGCCGCGAAGCTCTTCAAATCGAAACCGGCCGGGTAGGGGCCGGCGGGCAGCGGGCCGGCGGGACGGATGGGCTTCTCGTCGGTGGCGTGCAGGTCGGCGAGGCAGGCCGTCCAGCGCGGATCGGGCCGCAGCTTGGCGCGCTCCTCCCACACGAGGCGCTTTGTCTCCTCGATGCCGAGCTTCTTGACGACGAACTTGAAGCGCGCGCGCGCGCGGTTGGCGCGCTCGCCGAGCCGCGAAAAGACGCGGCTGATGGCCTGCGAGATCGGCAGCAGCTCCTCTTCGGGCAGGAACTCGTCGAACACGAGCGCGTGCTGCGGCACCGCGCCGAGGCCGCCACCCACGACGAGCTCGAACCCGCGCTTCGTCTCGCCATCGACGACGCGCGTGCGCGCGATGGCGCCGAGGTCGTGGAAGTTCGTCACGCCGCAGGCGTTCTCCTTGCAGCCCGAAAACGCCACCTTGAACTTGCGGCCGAAGTCCTGCGTGTCGTCGTGGCCCAGCAGGAAGAACGTCAGCGCGTGCGCGTATGGCGTGACGTCGAACTTCTCCTCGTTGCAGACGCCGGCGTACGGGCACTGCGTGACGTTGCGGACCGTGTTGCCGCAGGCCTCGCGCGTCGTGATGCCGACGGCGGCCAGGCGGCGGTGCATGTCGGGCGTGTCCTCGATGTGCACGAAATGAAGCTGGAAGTCCTGGCGCGTCGTCACGTGCAAGATGCGGTCGGAGTACTCCTCGGCGACGTCGGCGAGCGCGTCGAGCTGGTCGCAGGTGAGGCGGCCGTACGGGATCTTGATCCGCTGCATGCCCGGCGCGTCCCACATCGTCATGGGGCCCTTCGTGATCTCGCCCGACGGGAACACCAGCGCCTGCGTCTTGTCGCCATCGTGACGCTGGCCGTTGTCGTAGCGCTGGCCGTAGGCGCCGCGTCGCAGCCGCGTCTCCGCGAAGAGCTTCTCCTCGATCTTGTTCTTCTTCCGCAGCTCGATCTGCGTCTCGAAGATGTCGATCTCGCGGCCCCACGCTTCGGGGATGAGGGGGCCCAGCGTCTGCTTCCAGGTCTTGCTCGATGGGTTCATCTGGTCACCAAAAAGGAGTCCCTATATGCCACGAATCGTGGCGCTTTTGCTGGGCGTCGCGGGGCCGGGCTCGCTGCTCGCGCCATCGTTGTCTATTATACTAGACAGGTGTCCCGGACGCCAGCGGGGCCTGCGCGCGGCCGATCGTCACGCCGACGCGGGCGCGGGCAGCGTGCGCAGCTTGGCCTTGAGCATGGCCTGGAAGTCCTTCGCGCCCGTGCCCTCGAAGGGCACGTCGATCCACAAGAGCGCGGGGGAGCCGTGCGCGACCTTGCGCGCCTTCTGGCCGACGGGCGAGAGCCCCTCCCACACGATGGCCGTCTGCGCGGCGGGATCGAGCGCGACGATGCCCATGAGGCGGTCGTCGTGGATCACGATCGAGCACAGCGACTGGGGCCCGCGCACGTAGCGATATGCCCAGCCCGTCTTGGGGCCGTAATAGTAGAGCTCCTCGCTGACGCCGGGCTGCTTCTTGAGGAACCCGCGCACGGCATCGAATCGCTTTCCGACGGCGAGCGGCAGGCGCGCGCCAAACTCGGTCTCGTTCGGCGGGAGGTTCTTCTTGGGGAACGCCGCTCGCGGCTTCTGGGGCTTGAGCGGCGCCGGTTTCGGCGCGGGCTTGTCGGCCGCCTTGGCCGGGACGCGCGCCTGCCTCGCCATCGGCTTGTCGGCCGGCTTGGCCTTCGCCTTGGCGACGGGCTTGGCGGCGGGTTTGGTTCGCGCCTTCGGCCTGGCGGCCATCACGCCGCCGGCGTCGCGGTCGACGCCTTCTTGCGGTTCGCGAGCCAGCTCAACATGCCGGGCACGAGGGACACGACGATGATGACCATGATGACCCTGTCGATCTGCTTCGTGATGGGCGGATAGGCCTTGCCCAGCGTGTAGCCGAGCATCGTCATGCTCAGGACCCAGCCGATGCCGCCGAAGACGTTGTACGAGAGGAAGCGTTTGTAGCTCATACGCCCGATGCCGGCGACGACGGGCGCGAACGTGCGCACGAAGGGCATGAAGCGCGCGAGCACGATCGTCTTGCCGCCGTGCCGCTCGTAGAACTCGTGCGTGCGCAGGAGGTGCTTCTTCGAGAAGAACAACGACTGCTCGCGCGTGAAGAGCTTGCGCCCTGACCGGGAGCCGATCCAGTAGCCGACGGTGTCGCCCACGATGGCGGCGACGATCGCGACCAGGTTGAGCGTGACGATGTCGAGAAGGGCTTTCTGGTCGGGGTTGGCGGTCGTGCAGTAGAGGCCGGCCGTCACGAGCAGCGAGTCGCCCGGCAGGAAGAACCCGACGAGCAGTCCGGTCTCCGAGAAGATCACGGCCGCGAGTAGCGCGAGACCCCCGACGCGGATCAGTCCCTGGACGTCATAAATCTTGTGAAAAAGATCGACGAGGTCGTGCATGGCGGGCACACTTTCCGCGAAAAGGCGGCGGATGTCTATTCGGCCGGCTCACGGGACGGCGTGCGTCGCGAGGTACGCGCGCTCGTCGGCGACGAGCGCGCGGCGCCAGATCGCGAGATCGTCGCCGACGCCGTTGACGACGCTCTGGCCCATGGCGACCGAGACGCCGCCCGGCGCGAAGCCGCCCACCTGAAAAGGGGCCTGCGCGGGCGCCTGGGCGTCGTGCACGGTGGCCGTCCCGACCGACTTCGAATCGACGAAGAGCTCGACGGTGTCCAGCGATCGTTCGAAGACGACGTGGTGGAACACGCCGGGCGCCGGCGAGCCGGCGGGGTCCGAGAACGTGCCGCCCGCAGGGGAGGGCAGGCCGTAGGCCCAGGCCGTGCGCGCCCAGCCCACGAACCAACCGCCGTCGTTGTAGCCCTTGACGGCGACGAACTGGGCCGCGCCCGTCATGCTGAAGCTGATCCAGAAGCTGACCGTGAAATCTCCCATCGTCAGATTCAGCGACGGATCGTCGATCGGGCGCTGCGCGATGGGCGTGCCCTCTCCGGCGAGCTGGAGCCCCTTGCCGAAGCGTCCGGTCGCGAGGCGCAGCCCCGCGATGCCGAGGTCGAGCGCGTTCCCAGAGTGATCCTTTCCGTCGACGTCGAAGGACCACGCGCCCGCGAGCGCGCCGCGCAACGAGGCCGACGGGCCGTTCCCATCGGACGCGGCGCCGTCCGTGACGCCCGCCTCTAGGCCCACCGCCGAGAGCGAGCCGTCACAGGAGCACAGGAGCAACGCACCCAGGCCCCAAACGCTTCGCCGCAGGCTCACGCACCGCAGGCTCTCCGATTGGAGCGCGCCGGTCAACCCGCGACTGCCGGTCAATTCTTTTGGCACGTACCTCGTGCCGTCGAAGACGAAGGTCGTCTTGGTCGCGGGGCCGCCGCCCTCGCACGAAGTGTCGCCGGCGCCGACCTCGCACCCGCCGCGCTTCGTGACCTCGGTGATGTCGATGTGTTTGGGGAGCTCGCCCGAGAGCGACGCAGTTCCCACCGTCGTGATCGTGGCGTCCCCCTCGGCGCTGCGCATGCGGCCGAGCGCCTCGTCGAAGATCTTGTGGAGCCGGAGCCCGCGGGCGACCCAATACTCGCGGCGCGTCTCGCTCGGCGCGGCGCCAGCATTGTGTGCTCGACCTGGATGACCTTCGTGGTGGCGCTCACGAGCGGCACGAACGCGAGCGCATAGCTTAGCTAACTAAGCTAATGAGCTTGTTCGGCGGCTCGTCGCAGCGAGAGAGCGCGGTGCCCAGCGCGCAGAACGTGCGGGCCCTAGAGGCCTGAGGACCTGCGCGAGGTGGATCGTCGGTTCGTCCTCCGCGCCCTCGACGCGGTAGCGGACCTCGAGGACGTGATGCGCCCGTTCGCCGGCCTCGAGCTGCACGGCCGTCTCCTCGACGCCGGCCAACACGAGCCGCGGCTCGCGGCCGTCGGGCGTCTCGGGCTCGGGCAAGTCGAGCGCGAGCTTCACCTCGCACGAGCAGGTCGCCGCGGCGTTTGGCCGCGTCCGCCTGCCTGAGCGACGCCTTCGGGGCCGGCAGGTTCAGCTCGACGCGCGCCTCGGCGGCGGGCGGCGCCGCGACCGCCGGCTTGTGCGCCAGCAGCGCGAGGGCCAAGGACAACCGTCACGTCAGAACGCCGCCAGCCCCGGGGCGCGCGGGAAGGGGATGACGTCGCGGATGTTGCCCATGCCCGTCGCGTAGATGATCGTGCGCTCGAGGCCCAGGCCGAAGCCGGCGTGGGGGACGGTGCCGTAGCGGCGCAGGTCGCGGTACCACCAATAGGCCTTGGGCTCGAGGTGGTGCGCGGCCAGGCGCTGATCGAGGACGTCGAGGCGCTCCTCGCGCTGCGCGCCGCCGATGATCTCGCCGATGCCGGGCGCGAGGACGTCCATGGCGGCAACGGTCTTCTCGTCGTCGTTGAGGCGCATGTAAAATGCCTTGATGTCCTTCGGGTAGTCCATAACGACGACGGGGCGGCCCACGTGCTCTTCGGTGAGCCAGCGCTCGTGCTCCGACTGCAGGTCCATGCCCCACTTCACGGGAAACTCGAAGGTCTTGCCCGAATCGACGGCCTTGCTCAGCGCCGCGATTGCGTCCGTGTACGTCATCCGCTCGAAGCTGGCCGTCACGAAGCGCTCGAGACGCGTGACGCACTCCTTGTCGACGCGCTCGACGAAGAACGCGAGGTCGTCGGCCCGCTCGTCGAGCAACGCCTTGAAGATGGCCTTCAAGAAGCGCTCGGCGAGATCGGCGTCGGCCGCGAGATCGGCGAAGGCGATCTCGGGCTCGATCATCCAGAACTCCGCCAGGTGGCGGCTCGTGTTGCTGTTCTCGGCCCGGAAGGTGGGCCCGAACGTGTACACCTTCGAAAGCGCGAGGCAGTAGGCCTCGACGTTGAGCTGGCCGCTCACGGTGAGGAAGGCCTCCTTGCCGAAGAAATCGCGCGCGAAGTCGACGTTGCCCTCGGGCGTGCGCGGCACGTTCGCGAGATCGAGCGTGCTTACCCTGAACATCTCGCCGGCGCCCTCGGCGTCGCTGGCCGTGATGATGGGCGTGTGGATCCAGAAGAACCCCTCGTCGTGGAAGAAGCGGTGGATGGCCGCCGAGAGGCAGTGGCGCACGCGCGTGACCGCGCCCAGGGTGTTCGTGCGCGGGCGCAGGTGCGCGACCTCGCGCAGGTACTCCATCGTGTGGCGCTTCTGCTGGATGGGGTAGGTCTCGGGATCGTCGACCCAGCCCACGACTTGCATGGAGGTGGCGGCGATCTCGACGGCCTGTCCCCTGCCCTGGCTCGCGACGAGCGTGCCGTCGACGGCGATGGCGCACCCGGCGGAGAGCTTCGCGATCTCGCTCGCGTAGTTCGGCAGCTCACCGGGCGCCACGACCTGGATGGGATGGAAGGCCGAGCCGTCGTGGAGGTGAATGAACGACAGCCCCGCCTTCGAGTCGCGCCGCGTGCGCACCCAGCCGCGCACCGTCACGGACGAGCCGACGGGGACGTGCCCGCCGAGGAGACGTGCGACGCTCGTGGCAGGGGCAGCGGTGGGGCCGGATGACAGAGGGGCGGACATCGCGCGACAGCTTAACGCAGCCGTTGGCCTCGACGAAGTCAACCTGCGGCGGCCGCGCGCCCCCGGGGCGGAACGCGCCGGGGCCGCCGAAATGCTGGTACAAGGAAGCATGGCTGGCGGCACCGCCCCTTTCCGAACGAGGCTCGTCAAGATCGTCGTGCCCGTCCTGGTCATCGCCGCGGCGGGCTTCGCCTTCTGGCGTTCGGTGCGGAGCGCGCGCGCCGCGCCCTACTTCCTCACGGCCGCGACCGAGCGGCAGCCGTGGCGGCTCATCGTCCAATCGCCGACCCGCCCGGGCGACCCCGTGCTGCTGCTCGAGGCGCCGGCCGAGGTCTCGCGTGAGCTCTTCGATCAGGTCTTCAAGCGGTCGATGGAGTCGATGCGGGCCCCCGGGCTCACGGGCATCCCGCTCGTCCTCGCGGGCGAGCTCGAGCGCGGCGCCCAGCGCCTCCCCGCCGATGCCCTCGTCGA
>DASZFV010000054.1:0-7545 GCA_035939455.1 Polyangia bacterium | reverse complement strand
CGTCGTGCGGCGCGAGGCCGACAAGATCAAGCGCTACGTCCACCTGTCAACCGGGAACTACAACCCGGCGACGGCGCGCATCTACGGCGATCTCTCCTACTTCACGGCGCGCGACGCCTACGCCGACGATGCGGGCGCGCTCTTCAACCTGCTCACGGGGTACTCGTCGCCGCCGTCGTGGAAGCGGTTCGACGTCGCGCCGCTCGGGCTGCAGGAGCGCATCATCTCGCTCATCGACCGCGAGACTGCGCTCGGCCCCAAGGGGCGCATCATCGCCAAGATGAACTCGCTCGTCGACGCGACCGTCATCAAGGCCCTGTACCGGGCCTCGCAGGCTGGCGTGCAGGTCGACCTCATCGTGCGCGGAATCTGTTGCCTGCGCCCCGGCGTCCCGGGCACGAGCGAAAACATCCGCGTGACGTCGATCGTCGACCGCTTCCTCGAGCACGCCCGCATCTTCTATTTCGACAACGGCGGCAAGCGCGAGGTGTACCTGTCGTCGGCCGACTGGATGCCGCGCAACTTCCAGCGCCGCGTCGAGGTCATGTTCCCCGTGGACGACGAAGACCTGCGCGACCGGGTCGTCGACGAGATCCTCGCGATCACGCTCGACGACAACGTTAAAGCTCGCCGGCTTCTCGCCGATGGTACCTATGTGAGGGTGCGCCCGGACGGCGAAGCCCTGCCCCTGCGCAGCCAGTACCGCTTCATGGAGCTCGCGCGTGAGAAGGCCCAGGCCGGTCCGGGCATTCCCGGCGCGGGCGGTGGCCCGTATCAGGTGCGCACAACGCCTCCGCCGCGGAGCCTGCCCGCCGTCGGCGGCCAGGCCTCATCGCCCGCCGTCGGCGTGGCGGCGGCGCCGGCGTAGGCGGCGGCCCGATCCTCAGCAGTTCGAGGTTTCTGCCGTATATTCTCTTGGATGAACCTCAAACCTCGCTTGGGCTTGGCGCTGGGCCTCTCGGTCGTGTTGGCCGGGGTGGTCGCGCCGTTCGCGCACGCCTCGCTCGTCATCGCGCTCGACCTGCCGACCATGGTCGAACGCGCCGACCACGTCGCCGTCGTCGACGTCGCCGCCGTGAGCGCGGCCTGGGACGCCCAGCACGCGCGCATCCTCACGACGATCGATCTCTCCGTCGTCGACGCCTGGAAGGGGCCGATGACGCCTGCGTCGCACCTGCGCATCGTTCAACCGGGGGGCACCGTCGGGGACATCCAGATGACGGTCTTCGGTATGTCCCGCTTTTCGCCCGGCGAGCGCGCGCTGGTCTTCCTGCGCGGTACGCCGGAGGCCGCGTCGGTCGTTGGGATGGCGCAGGGCAAGCGCCTCGTGGGTCGAGACGTCGCGACGGGGCGCTGGATGGTGCACGCGCCCGAGCCCGCGGGCGCGTCGTTCGTCCGCGCGGCGCCGACGCCCGCGCAGCCCCACTCCACGACGGCGACGCCGCCCATCTTCGAGACGCGCCCGCGGGCGCTCGACGAGCTGCGGGCCGAGGTTCGCGGCCTCGTGGGCAAGGCGACGGGGCGATGAGCCCAGGCCGACGCGCGCTCCGGCGCGGCGTCGTCCCGCGCCTGGGGCTCGCCGCCTCGCTGGCGTTTGCCACGCTGGTGGCGGCGCTCGTGGCGGCGCCGCGCGCGCAGGCCTACGTCCGCTACAAGACCACGAGCGGCATCGGATTCTTCTGGCCGCAGACCTGCATCCCCGTCTCGGTGTATCCGGCGAGCATGACGGACCTGGCCGGCGACATGGAGATGACGCCCGACCAGATCGTCCACGCCGCGACCGCGGCGGCCGCCGCCTGGAGCTCCGCGACGATGGGCTCGGGCGAGCCCGTCTGCACGTTCCTGAAGATTAACGTTACGGAGTCGAGCGCCCCGACGCCGAAGGCCGGCCTCGACTACCTGAACATCCTCGTCTTCCGGACCGACAACTGGTCGTACGCCGCCGAGGCGCTCGCCATCACGTCGGTCTTCGTCGACAAGTCGAACGGGAAGATCGTCGACGGCGACATCGAGGTCAACGCCCAGATTTTTGTTTGGACGGATCTCGACTCCGATCCGGCTGGCAAGGGCAAGCAGGACCTCCAAAACGCGCTCACGCACGAGATGGGGCACCTCATCGGCCTCGATCACACCTGCTTTTCTCCGGGCACGGCGGGCGCTCCGCCGCTCGACAACAATGGAAAGCCCATCCCAAGCTGCGACAACGCGCCCTTGGCCGTCCAGGCGACGACGATGTTCGCGTCCGCCATCCCGGGCGACACGACGAAGCGAACTCTCAAGCCCGACGACATCCAGGCGGTCTGCGACATCTATCCGGTGGCGATGGATCCCATGACGTGTCCGGTCAAGGACGAACCGCCGCCCAAGACCGGCTGCGCCCTGGCGCCTGCGGCGCCCGGCGGCGGCGCCGCGGTGCTGGCGGCGCTCGCGGGCCTCGCACTGGCCGCGCGCTTGCGTGGGCGCGGGCGGAGGACTTGAGGGTGCGGCGGCGCGCCTCGGCCGTCGTGACGCTCCTCTCGCTGCTCGTGGCCGCGCGCGCCGAGGCCTACGTCCGCTCGGAGACCGACGCCGGCAACCCCTTCTACTGGAAGGAGAGCTGCGTGCCCGTGACGATCTACCTGAACGGGTTCGACCGGACCTCGGGGATGACGCCCACCCAGATCGTCAAGAGCATGACAGCGGCGGCCCACACGTGGAGCACGGACGGGGTCTCGTGTACGAGCGGTGACGTCACGACGAACCCCTACCTCGAGATCGTGCCCACCCTCGCGCCGGCATCGGCAAGACCACCGGCCGCGGCCTGGGACGGACGCAACTCCATCATCTTCCGCACGGAGTCCTGGTCGAAGTCGGGTCAGCCCGGCCCCGGTTACCCGGATGAGGCGCTGGCCGTCACGACGGTGACCGCTCGCCTCGACGGGCACATCGTCGACGCGGACATGGAGCTGAATGGGGTCACCAAGCAATGGGCGAACCTCGATCCCGGTGTCGGCGTGCCTTTCGACCACTCCGACACGGCGGTCTACGATCTGCAGAACACCGCGACGCACGAGTTCGGCCACTTCATCGGGCTCGATCACACATGCTTCGTTCCGGGTAGTGGCGGGCCCGATCTCGGCGCGGATGGCAAGCCCCGGCCCAAGGACGACCAAGGCAACGACGTTCCCGACTGCGACTCCGCCCCGATCGTCATCCAGCAGACCGTGATGTTCAACAGGGCGGTGGCCACCGAGACCTCGAAGCGTATGCTCTCGCCCGACGACACCCGCGCCGTCTGCGAGATCTACGCGCCCTCGCTCGAGCATCTCGAGTGCGCCCTCGATTCGCCGAACCCCGGCTGCGCCATCGCCGCGGTACCACTCCCGTGGCACGGCGGGCGCGGATTGAGGTGGGGCCTGCCCTTGGGCGCGCTCGCGGTGCTCGCGACTCTGGCGGCGCGGCGTCGACATCGCGTCACCGATCCGCGTCGAGCTCTAGCCTGAGGCCGCGGACCGATGTCTCGCCCAGGATCGGGCTCGCGGGGACGTCCACGTCGCGAACGCTCGCGCGATAGCCGGGCGCCTTCACCGTGAGAGTCCAGGGGCCGGGGCGCAGGCGCAGGAGGCGAAAGGCGCCGGACCCTTTCCTCCGGGCGGCGCCGCTCGCCATCACGCGCCGGCCATCGGGACCGAGGCCCTCGATGGTGGCGCGCGGGACGCTGGCGCCCGTGACGTGCTCGCGCACCTCGCCGTCGATGCCCCCGGGGATCGGTGCGGTGAGCTCGATGGGGGCGTCGGGCGTCGCGCGTGCGAGGGTCACGGGGTAGCTCGGATGATCGAGCTCGAGGAGGAGCGGCGCGTGGGGAAGGTTTCCCAGCGTGAAGTGACCGCCTGCGTCCGTGACGGCGCTGCCGAGCGCAGGCGAGGCCGGAGCGGCGGCGACCAGCCCGCGGTCCGCCCCGAGCGCCCACGCGCGCACGCGCGCGCGCGCAAGAGGTCTACCGCCGCTGTCGCGCGCGACGCCGGCGAGCGTGGCGTCGGCGCGGCCGGCCAGCACCGGGATCGGCGCGCCGGTGTTGCTCGGCGTGTCGGCGTCGCGCAGCGTGAGCACGCCCAGCTCGCGGTGCTCGCCTGGCGCGAGCGCCGGCGCGTCCGTGACGAGCGGCGCGAACGGAGCTCGGGTCACGGCGAGCCGCACGGGCCCCGGCAGGAGGTCGTCGAGGCGAAAGGCGCCGCGCTCGTCGCTGCGCGCGACCTTCGTGGCGCCGAGCTCGCGGCCGAGGCCGCCGCCCAGCGCCGCGGCCTCGGCCGCCAGCGGGAGCGCGTCGAAGATCACCGCGAGGTCGGTGAGGTCGGCGCCGCCTCCGCCGCAGCGGATCTGCGCGCCGGCGATGGGGGCGCCGCGCGCGTCGGCGAGGCGTCCGTCGATCGAGGCGGCGCGCACGAGCTCGAGCCGCTGCGCCGGAGACGGCGCGCCTGGCGCGAGCGTCACGTTGGCGGGCGCCCGCAGCAGGTGGCCGGGCGCCCGCGCGACCAGACGCAGGCGACCCGGCGGCAGCGGACCGAGCCGAAATCGCCCGTCGGCCGCCGTCGTCGCCGCTTCGGCGAGCGGATCGTCCGGCGCAGCCTCGGCGCGGACCTCCGCACCCAACAAGCCGCGTCCCGCTTCGTCGACGACCGTCCCCTCGACACCGAACCCGCGGCCGAGCTCGAGACGCGGCGGCACGCGCGGTCGAGCCGGCGGCGTCAGGATGGCGCCGTCGTCCGTGGCAACGTCGCCGACGACGGGCGAGGCCAGCAGACCCTTGCTGGCGCGCAGCGCATAGGTGCCCGCGCCGAGGCCGTGGATCACGAAGCGCCCCGCGTCGTCGCTCACGGTCTCGCGCGCGAGCGTCCCGTCCTCTCCGCCGAGTCGGACGCGCGCGCCCGCCTCGGGGCCGCCGGCGGCGAACACGGCGCCCGACAGCGCGCGCCCCTGCCCCGAGAGCCGGATGACGGGCGCGGTGCCAGGCACCTCCACGGCGGGCGGCTCGATCGACGCGAGGCCCACGGCTTCGACCAACAGGGTGTATCGACCCCGGGGCAGGCCTTCGAAGGTGAACCGCCCGCTCTGGTCCGAGCGCGCCTCGCGCCGCGCCGGCGCCGCGGCGTCCTGCAACGGGCCGAAGGCCAGCACGCGCGCGCCCGGGACGGCGCGGTCGACCTCGTCCGTGACGCGGCCCGCGAGGGAGAACGTCGTGCTGACGGGCCCGGCGGCCCGGACGTCGTCGACCCGCCGTACCCGGCGGCGGCAGACACCCGCCGTCACGAGGAGGGTCAGGCCGGCCAGTACCGCGATAAAACGGGTCCGCCGGCTTGCGAATTCCATGGCTGGATGCTAAAGGTACCGCCCTCCCGGAGGAAATTAATGCCAGCCCAGTGCGCCATTTGCAGCAAGCAGCGACGGGTCGCCAACAACGTCAGCCACTCGAACGTCAAGACCCGTAGCACCCAGCGCGCCAACCTGCGCCGCGTTCACGCCAAGGTCGACGGCACGAACACGCACATCCGCGTCTGCGCGCGTTGCCTCCGCTCCGGCTTCGTCACCAAGGCCGGCTGAAGCCAGCTGGAAGCTGGACGACCGCTCGGTCAGTAGTCCACGACCGCGATCGCTTCGATCTCGACGGACGCGCCACGCGGCAAGCCGGCCACCTGGACGGTCGCGCGCGCCGGTGGGCTCGCGCCGACGTGCTTCGCGTAGACCTCGTTGACGGCGGCGAAGTCCTGCAGGTCGGTGAGGAAGATCGTTGTCTTCGTCACGTGAGCGAACGACGCGCCCGCGGCGGCCAGCACTGCGCCGAGGTTCTGCATCACGCGCTCCGTCTGCTCGCGCACGTCCCCGGCGCCGACGATCTCGCTCGTGGTGGGATCGAGAGGGATCTGACCGGAGCAGAAGACGAGGCGGCCCGTGGCGCTCACGGCCTGCACGTAGGGACCGATGGCTTTCGGGGCATCGAGGCTCGTGATGGTCTGGCGCGGCATGGCGCGAGCATAGCGCACGTCGCCTGTCTTAGTTCCCCCGGGCCGCGCGCTCGGTCGGTATGCTTCGGGCTTCGTGAAGGCCAAGCCGCAGCCGCCCGAGCGCAAGTACGACAAACCCTGGAAGCCGTGGCGGCCCAAGCACCGCGAGCACCTCGGCCCGCCGCAGACGACCGGCGACCTCATGGGGCAGGTGCTGGCGCGCCTTGGCGGCCATGGGCGGGCGCTCGAGTTCCGCGTGTTCGACTGCTACGCGCGCGTCGTGGGGGAGATGCTGCGCGCCCGCACGGCGCCCGAGCGCATGGCGGGCACGACCCTCTTCGTGCGCGTCGCGAGCTCCGCGCTCGCGCACGAGGTCACGCTCATGCGCGGCGAGATCGTCGCGAAGCTGAACGCCGAGCTCGGCGCTGGTACGATCGTCGAGCTGCGCACGCGCGTCGGCAAGGTGGGGCAGGCAGAGCCCAAAAAGGGAGAGCCCAAGAGCTAGCCTACGCCTCCGAGCCCGCTTTGCGTAAACGCAACGGGCTCACGTCGGGCCTACAGCCCTCCCCACCACCTCGGTCGCGCCCTAGACCGCGGCCCTGAGCGACTTCACGAACGTCGCCAACTCGGGCACCGGGTCTCGCTTGGCCTCGACGGCCTCGCGGACGACCTCAACGGCGGCGCTGCCGACTACGACGCCGTCGGCGAAGCGCGCGACCTCGCGCGCGGCCTCGGGCGTGCGGATGCCGAAGCCGACGACGACGGGCAGCCGGTCCGCTGTGGCCTTGCGGATGGCGGCCACCTGCGCGCGTGGCTCGGAGACGTCGGCGAGCGCCGTGCCCGTGATGCCCGTGAGCGAGACGTAGTAGATGAAGCCGCCCGCGGCGGCGGCCGCGACCGCGATGCGCGGGGCTGTCGACGTGGGGGCGAGGAGCGGAATGAAATCGAGCCCCTGGCGCGCCAACGCCAAAGTGAGACGCGAGTCCTCGTCGGGCGGGTAGTCGACGCAGAGGACGGCGTCGGCGCCCGCGTCGCGCGCCTTGAGCGCGAAGACCTCGGCGCCCATGACGACGACGGGGTTGGCGTAGCCGAAGAGCACGAGGCCGGCCTCGGGGTGCGCCTCGCGCACGGTGTGCGTGAGCGCGAGCGCGCGGCCGAGCCCGCCGCCCGCGGCGAGCGCGCGGTGCATCGCCGCCTGGATGGCGGGCCCGTCGGCCGAGGGGTCGCTCCAGGGCACACCCACCTCGACGATGTCGGCGCCCGCGTCGATCACGGCGCCGATGAGGCGTGCGCTCGTCTCGTGGTCCGGGTCGCCCGCCGTCAAGTAGATCACGAGCACCTTGCGCCCCGCCTTCTGGGCGCGCGCGAAGACCTGCGGCAGGCGGCTCACAGGGTCACGCCGAGCCGCTTCGCGATCGTGTTCATGTCCTTGTCGCCGCGGCCCGAGACGTTGACGATGATGACGGCGCCCTCGCGCAGCTTGGACGCGACCGTGCCGAGCGCCGCGATGGCGTGGGAGCTCTCGAGCGCCGGCAGGATGCCCTCGGTGCGCGCGAGGAGCTGGAAG
>DASZFV010000053.1:0-2133 GCA_035939455.1 Polyangia bacterium | reverse complement strand
TACGAGCGGATCGTCCCGACGTCCTCCCAGTAGCCGCGGTACACGTGGGCCTGCACGCGCAGACGCGGCACGGCGTCAGGGATGACGTGCCGGCCGAAGTCGACGAGCTGCGGATTCGACAACGATTGCTCGAGGATCTCGCGCTTGAAGATGTAGATCCCCATGGACGCCAGGTACCCGCTCTCCCCGTCGGGCAGCTTCGAGACGAGGCGCGGCAGGCGGCTCGCGGGCGGTTTCTCGTCGAAGTGCACGATGCGCCCGGTGTCGTCCATCTTGAGGATGCCGAAGCCTGCCGTCTGGTCCGCGGCCACGGGGATGACGGCCACCGTGGCGTCGGCGCCGCTGTCGCGGTGGGTCTTGAGCATCTGCCGGTAGTCCATCTGGTAGAGCTGGTCGCCCGAGAGGATCAGCATGTCGCGCGCGCTCGTGCGGCGCATGTGACGCAGGCTCTGGCGGACGGCGTCGGCGGTGCCCTGGAACCAGTTGCCGCCCTCCTCGGTCTGCTCGGCGGCGAGGACGCTCACGAAGCCCGACGAGAAGATGTCGAACTTGTAGGTCATGCCGATGTGCTTGTTGAGGCTCTCGGAGTTGAACTGCGTGAGCACGAAGATGTGCCGCAGGTTCGAGTTCAAGCAGTTGCTGATGGGGATGTCGATGAGGCGGTACTTGCCGCCGATCGGCACGGCGGGCTTCGAGCGCTTGAGGGTCAGCGGGAACAAACGCGTCCCACGCCCGCCACCGAGAATGATCGCGAGGACGTCGTCCATGTCACCGTTTATTGTCCCATGGAACGCGCGGGGTCGCCAAAGTGAGCGGCCCGTCAGGCGGCGGGCGAGCGGGGCCAGACCGTCGCGAAGGCCGAGCGGCGCGCGAGGAGATAGGCGGCCGTCGCGCCGAGGAACGTGGCCGACGCGCCGAGGAGGAGCGCCGAAAACACGGTCGTGGGCAGCGCGACGTAGACGCGCGCCACGAGGGTCGCCGCGGCGAGGCCGGCGCCCAGCGCGATGAGGCCGGCGCGGTGTCGCAGGCGGCGCCGGTCCGCTTCGCCGGGCCCGCAGAGGCGCTGCCACAGCATCTCCTCGAGGCGCCAGTACGTGACGACGACCGGGATGATCTCGAGCGTGAGGAAAGCCGAGGTCACGAGCCCTCCCACCATGGGCGCGGCGATGCGCTTCATGACGTCCGCGCCGGTCGTCGTGGCCCAGAGCAGCGGCACGAGGCCGATGAGCATCGTCGCCACCGTCATGAGCTTGGGCCGCACGCGCTGGACGGTGCCCTCCATGTGGGCCGCGATGATGTCGTCGAGATCGCGGATCTGCCCGGCGGCGCGCCGGCGCTCGAAGGCCTGGTCGATGTAGACGATCATGACGATGCCCGTTTGCGCCGCGAGGCCCACGAGCGCGATGACGCCGACCCAGACCGCCGTCGAGACGCGGTAGTCGAGCAGCCACAGCAGCCAGACGCTGCCCACGAGCGCGAAGGGGATCGAGAGCAGGACGATGAGGACCTTGAAGACGTTCCTGAACTGGAAGAAGAGCAGCGCGATGACGATGAGGATCGTGAGCGGCACCACGAGCTTCATGCGCGCCGCCATCTGCTCGAGCTGCTCGTACTGGCCCGTCCACTTGAGGTACGCGCCGGCGGGCAGCGCCAGCGCGCCGGCGGCCAGGGCGCGGGCGACGACGTCCTTGGCGTCGTCGACGTAACCGCCCAGATCGCGCGCCGGGTCGATGTCGACGTACACGTAGCCGACGAGGAGGCCGGCCTCGTCGCGCACCATGGGCGGGCCGCTCGTGATTCGGATGTCCGCCAGCTCGCCGAGCGGCACGAAGGCGCGTCCGCCCGCTGCCGCGCCGCCGATGGGGACCACCGCCAGCGCCGGCACCATGGACGGCGGTGGGGCGTCGCTGAGCGCGCTCCGTGGCGAGGCGCCGGGCATCGTCGCCGTCACCATGTTCTCGGCGAAGGCGACGCCCGTGCTCTCCGGGGGCACGAGGCGCGTGCCCTGCGTGCCGGGCGCGACCGTCATGCCGCCGCGCGCGCCCAGCGGCACAAGCACGCGCTTGAGCTCCTCGATGTCCGCGCGCCGGTCTTGGGGGTACCGCACGTTGATGCTGAAGCGGTTGCGCCCCT
>DASZFV010000052.1:0-3683 GCA_035939455.1 Polyangia bacterium | reverse complement strand
CCGGCGTCTGGCCGAGCGAGGGCGTCCCCTCCCCGCGCGCGCTCGGCTACCGGAACCGCGGCAAGCTCGTGTGCGCCGCGCGCGACGGCCGCGTCGTGCTGGGCGCCTTCGCGCCGCGCTCGCACGACGTCGTCGACCTGGCTGGCTGCCGCGTCTCGGAGGCTCCGCTCGAGGAGCTGGCCGGCGCGCTGCGCGTTCTGCTCGGCTCGGCCGACGTCGCGCCCTACGACGAGCGCACGTTCACGGGCGACCTGCGCCACGTCGTGCTGCGCGCGAACCACGCGGGCGCCGTCCTCGCCGTCTTCGTCGTGGCGCGCCCGGGCGTCCCCGCCGTCGCGGCGCTCGCGCGCCGGCTGCGCGCCGAGCAACCGCGCGTCGTCGGCGTCGTCGAGAACGTCAACCGCACGCGCGGCAACGTCATCTACGGCGACGAGGACCGCACCCTCGACGGCGCGCCCACGCTCGAGGAGCGCGTGGGCGCCGTGCGCCTGCGCCTGTCGCCGCGCGCCTTCTTCCAGGCCAACCGCGACGTCGCCGCGCTCGCCTACGCCGCCATCGCGCGCGAGGTGGCCGTGCGTCCGGGCGAGTCCGTCGTCGACGCCTACTGCGGCGTGGGCGGTATCGCGCTCACGCTCGCGCCCGCCGCCCGAGAGGTGGTCGGCGTCGAGGAGCACGCCGCCGCCATCGCCGACGCGACCGCGAGCGCGGCGCTGAACCGGATCACGAACGCCCGCTTCGTCGCCGGCGACGTCGCCGTCGCCCTGCGCGACGTGCCGCGCGCCGACGTCGTCGTGCTGAACCCACCCCGCAAGGGCTGCGGGGCCCGCGCGCTCGTCGAGGCCACGCGCCTCCAGCCGCGCCTCATCGCCTACCTGTCCTGCGATCCGGACACGCTCGCGCGCGACCTGGGCGCCCTCGCCGAGCGCCGCTACGCCGTGAGGAGCGTCACGCCGTTCGACATGCTGCCGCACACGCCCCACGTCGAGGCGCTCGCGGTCCTCGATCGCCGCTGATCTGCAGCGACTCAGACGAAGTGTCGCCGGGTCCACTCGGCCATCGCGATTCCGGCGGCCACCGTCACGGGGAAAGAGTGGTTGATGCCATACATGGGGATGCCGACGACCAGGTCGGCGGCCGCCACGAGCTCCGGGGGCACGCCGGTCGTCTCGCTGCCGAAGAGCATGACGCAGTCCTCTGGCAGGTCGGCGTGCCAGAGGTCGACGCGCGCCGCCTCCTTCTCGAACACGACGAGCTTGCGGCCCTGCGCGCGCACGTGGGCGAGGAACGCCACCTCGTCCGGCAGCAGCACGATCGTCTCGTAGCGCTCCATGCCCATCGAGGCGCGCTCGTAGTAGGGCTCGGTCCCGATGAGGATGATCTCGCGCGCGAGGAACGAGTGCGCGACGCGGATGATCGCGCCCACGTTGAACGGATTGCGCGCGCGCAGCACGGCAATGGAGAGCGGCCGTCGCAGCCCCGCGAGGCTGCCGCGGATCTCCTCGACCGGCAGCGAGAAAGGCGGGACTTTCAAGGCACCCGCGCCGTGACCGCCGCGGGCGGCGGCACCTCGCCCGTGATTGTCTCGCGGAAGGGCACGGGCATGAAGATCGCGACGAAGACGAGCACCATCAGCCAGAACAGCGCCTTGCGCGCGCGCGGCAGGGGCCGCGTCTGGACTGGCGGGTGGTTGGCGCCGCCGCCGAGCCGCCGCACGAGCCCGACGAGCCCGTACCAGACCAGCCACGGGAACGCGGCGCCAAGCGCGATGTTGACGCCGAGCTCCTGGCGGTAGTGCGCGCCCATCTCGACGCGCACGAGGTGCTGCACCCAGAAGAAGACGCCCACGCCCACGAGGGGCATGAACCGGTGCAGGCGGCGCGCGAAGACGTTGTACCGGTTTCCGAAGTACGCCGTCGCGACGTGGCCGCCGTCGAGCTGCCCGATGGGCAGGAGGTTGATCATCGTCACGAGCAGGCCCGCCCAGCCGGCGAAGGCCGTCGGGTGCAGGAAGACGTCCTGCCGCCCGTCGGGCAACCACATGCCCTTCGCGACGTGCTTGAGCACGGCGTACAGGATCGAGTTGCCCTCGAGCTCGCCGTGCGGCGCGAGCGGACCGACCGTCGAGTGCGCGAGGCCGTACAGAATGACCGGGATCGCGACGCACAGGCCGGCCAGCGGGCCCGCGGCGCCGATGTCGATGAGCTTCTTGCGGTCGCTCGTCACGCGGCGCATGCCGATGACGGCGCCCATCGTGCCGAGGCCAAACCAGGGCGGGAACGGGATGAAGAACGGCAAGGACGCGTCGACGCCGTGCCAGCGCGCGACCAAGTAGTGCCCGAGCTCGTGGCACAAAAGGATGAGCAGCAGCGGCACCGAGTAGGACAAGCCGTCCTTGATGGGCGCGATGTCGCCGCTCGGGTGGATGCGAATGGCGCCCGAGGCCGTCGTCGTGAGGAACGTCGCGAGGAAGAGCGCGGCGTGCAGCAAGTACTGGGGACGCCGCCCCGCGCGACCGCCCGGGCGCAGATCGGCGGCCTCGACGGCGCGCGCGCGGTTCGGCGCCTCGTCGGACGCGTCGTTGGAACCTTCGTTCGGCGCCTCGTCGTCCGTTCTTTGCGTCATGTCGCGCCGCCATCGCCGGCGCCGTCGCCGCCGCTGACGGGAGCCTTGTGGCTCGCCTCGCGGAAGGCGCGGCGGCGCGGCAGCGCCGCGTCGTCGAGCAAATCGCCCACGCGCGCGAGCAGCGCGCGCGCCTCGTCGGTCAGGGCCGCGGGCGTCTCGACGACGACGCGCACGTGGGCGTCGCCGCGCGCGCCCTCGCGCGGCAGCCCGCGCCCGCGCAGGCGGAACACCGAGCCCGCCTGCGTCCCGGCCGGGATGCGCATGTGCACGCGCCCGTCGAGCACGGGCACCTCGATCTCCGTGCCGAGCGCCGCCTCGACGGGCGAGATCGGCAGGTCGATCGTGAGCACGTCGCCCTCGCGGCCGAAGAACGGATGGGGCCGCACGCGCGTGATGACGTGCAGGTCGCCGGAGGGTCCGCCGCGCCGCCCCGGCGCCCCCTCGCGCGGCACGCGCTGGGTCGTCCCCCCCGTCGAGCCGGCCGGGATGCGCACGCGGTAGCGGCGCTCGCGATCGACGAGGCCGGCGCCCTCGCAGACCTTGCAGGCCACGCGCGGGACCTGGCCGGTGCCGCCGCAGCCCAGGCATTCGCGACGCCCCGCGAGGAAGCCCACCTTCGTGCGGATGACGCCCTCGCCGCCGCAACGCGCGCAGGACACGAGCCCGGCGACGCCGCCCTCGGCGCCCGAGCCGCGACAACCCTCGCAGTCCTCGGGCCGCTCGAAGACGATGACCTTCTCGCAGCCGAGCGCCGCCTCCTCGAAGTCGAGCTCGAGCGTGTAGCGCAGGTCGCGCCCGGCCGCCGAGCGGCGCTTCGCGAGGCCGAACAGGTCACCGAAGATCGCGTCGAAGAAATCCGTCGCGCTCGTGACGTCCGCGCCGAACGTCGTCGGGCTCGTCGCCGCGCCGAAGCGGTCGTAGTGGTCGCGCTGGTCGCGGTCCGACAGCACGGAGTAGGCGATGGCCAGCTCCTTGAAGCGCTCCTCGGCGGCCTTGTCGCCGGGGTTGCGGTCCGGGTGCCACTTGAGCGCGAGCTTGCGGTAGGCCGCCTTGATCTCGAC